>NZ_JBSGDD010000006.1:0-150016 GCF_053602195.1 Kitasatospora sp. NPDC004531
GGCCGAAGCGGCGGATGGCGAAGCGGACCAGGGTCAGGTTGAGTTCGATGAGGGTGGCGCGGACGTAGCTGAACTCGCGGGTGCCCTCCTCCAGGTCCGCCAGGCGGCGCAGCAGCACGCGGCTGAGCTCGCGGGCGTCGGCGGGGCTGGCGTTGGCGGGGTCCGCAAGGGCGTCCCAGGCGAGCCCGGAGTCCGCGGCCGTGCCGAGGGGGCCCGTGCCGAGGGGGCCCGCGCCGAGGGGGTCGGCCGACGGCAGGGAGGGCGCTCCGATCGGGTCGGAGGTCACCGCAGCGGGTGCGGACAGAAGGAGTTCATCAGTGGGCACAGGCATGCCTTTCCTTTCCTCGTCTCCGGCCGGTCCGCCCCCGGTTACCCGATCACGCGGCGGACATGCCTGGCAAACGGATGAAATCCGATGTGACGCCCGTCACTGCGAGGCGGGGTGCGGATCCCGCGCATGCCCGCGGGCCTCAGCTCGGCGGCTCGGGGTGGTCGGCGAGCAGGTAGGCGGCGGTGCCGGTCAGGTGGAGGAGGCGGTCGAGGTCGGCGGGGCGGGCGTCCAGGAAGAGGCGGCGGCCGGCCGCGTCGGCGTCGCGGCGGAGCTGGAGCAGGACGGACAGGCCCAGCGCGTCGCAGTGCGACATGCCGTGGCAGTCCAGCCGGACCACCTGCGCGTCCGGCCGGCCGGCGAGGCCGGCGGCGACGGCGGCGAGCAGGTCGTCGCCGCTCTCGTGGTCGAGCTCGCCGACCACCGGGACGGTGACGGAGACGGGCCTGGTCACGGCGGGATGTTCGGGGGTGCTCATGAGGGGGAACCGGCCTCCGTGGACGCCGGCCGGACCGCCGCCAGAGTGGCGACGCTGCGCGGCAGGTCGCGCAGTTCGCCCGCGAGGACCCGCAGCGAGAACGCCAGGAACGTGGGCGGCACCCGGCGGGCGGTCAGCACGTCCGTCGTCCACCCGAGGAAGCCGGTGAACAGCTCGGGGTCGCCCATGTACAGCGACACCGCCAACTGTTCGACGATGTGGCCCAGGTCGGCGAGCGTGTGCTCGCGCTGGAGCTCGGTGTAGCTCCGGACCGGCGCGAACTCCCGTTCCAGCGCCGCCATCACGGCGGCCACCAGCTGCCGGGAGCTCCGGCTGACCAGCGTGTACTCCTGGTCGACCAGGTGCGGCAGGGCGTCGATCGGCGGGTGCGGGGAGTCGGGCACGGGCAGGCCCGCGGCGAGGCGGACGGCCGCGTCCCGGGCGTCGCGGGCCCAGGCGTCCGCGCCGAGCAGGAACGCGTGGCGCCCGTCCGGTCCGAACGCCGCGCCGCCCGCCATCACCGGCACGCCCGCCGCCTGCGCGGCCGTGATCGCGGCGTGCGCGACCGGCAGCCGGGCCGACAGCGAGGCGGACAGCGCCAGCGCGTCGGGTGCGGTGCGGTGCAGGTGCGCGATCAGGTGCGGGGTCGGGCACTGGGCGCCGAGGTAGTCCACCTTCCAGCCGCGCAGCACCAGCACCTCGGTGAGCAGCCGCGCCGGGAAGGCATGCCACTCCCCGTCCACGCAGGCCACCGTGACCCGGCCGCGGGTCGGCCGCGGCTCGGCGGCGACGAACGCCGGATGGCCGGAGAGCAGCGCCACCACCCGGTCGTTCACGGCGGTCGCGGCGTGCTCCTGGACCACGCTGATCCGGTCGGCCGCCCACTCCCGGCCGATCCGGGCCTGCACCGGGGCGATCACGTCGAGCAGCAGCGCCTCCGGGTCGAGGCCGGACTCCAGCGCGCCCAGCGCCAGCGCGGCCGCGGTCGACTGGTCGCCGTCCAGCACGGCCGTCCAGAGCCGGTCCCTCCAGTCGGCGAGGTCGGCCGCACCGGTCCGGCGGGTGAGGTGGGGAGCGGCGGGGGCAGCCAGCGGCTGGACGGTCATGCGGCACGCCCCCGCCGGGCGCCGACCAGCGCGAGGTGGCCGCGCGGCGGCGCGGCGATCACCATCACCGCCATGTCGTCGTGCCGTCCGTCCCGGATCCACTGCGAGGCCAGCATCTGCACCCGTTCCACGATCGCCTCCGCCGGCATGCCGGCACACTCGCTCAACGCCTGTTGCAGCCGGTGGTCGCCGAACTGCTCCCGCCCGGTCGGCCCGCCCCTGGCCTCGGTGATGCCGTCGCTGTACAGCACGCAGGCCTCGCCCGGGTCCAGCACCACCGTGTCGGTCCGGGTGGTGGCCTCCGGCAGCACCCCCACGATGCTGCCCAGGGTGCTGGACGGGACCACCCGGCCGTCGGCGCGCACCACCATCGGCGCCGGATGCCCGGCCGCCGACAGCCGCACCCGGACCCGCTCGTCCTCGCGCCGCACCGACGCCAGCACCAGCGAGACGAACCGGGTGTGGTGCGAGGTCAGCAGCGCCCGGTTCAGCAGCTGCAGCACCTGCTGGTGGTCGTCCGCCAGCGGCAGCAGCGCGTGCAGGGTGTTGCGCACCTTGCCGGTCATCACCGCCGCCTGGAGGCCCTTGCCGCTGACGTCGCCGAGCAGTGCCAGGGTCTCGCCGCCCGGCTCCGCGGCCGGGTGCACGTCGTAGAAGTCGCCGCCGACCCGGTCGCGGTCCACCGACGCCCGGTAGCCGCCCGCGAAGTCCACGCCGTCCAGGTGCGACAGCGCCGGCGGCAGCAGCTCGTGCATCAGCAGGTCGGTCACCGAAGCCTGCTCGGAGTACATCACCGCCGCCGAGACCGCCGCGCCGGCCCGCGCGGCGAACATCCGGGCGAACACCTCCTCGCCGCCGTCGAACCCGTCGGTGCCCGGGGCGCGCAGCAGCACCAGCGCGCCCGCCGGGACGCCGTGCCCGGGCAGCGGCGTGACCACCACCGAGCCGACCGGCCCCAGGCCCGGCGGGACCAGCCACTCCGGGGTGGCCGACGGGTCGATCCAGCGCGACGGCACCGGCGGGAAGCCGCGCAGCGCCTCCGCCAGGCCCGGCACCTCCGCCGGATCGGCCCGCACCTGGACGTGCACCGGGTCGCCGTCGCCCAGCGCCGAGACGAAACGCAGCGTCCGGCCGCGCATCGGGGCCACCACCACGGCGGCGTCCGCGAGGTGCAGCGCCGCCTGCCGGACCGCGATCTCCAGGATGCGGTCGACGTTCAGCGAGGACAGCAGCAGCCCCGACAGCCGGGTCAGCAGCTCCCAGTCGCACGGCCCGTCGGCCGGCGGATTCGGCCGCAGCGCCGAACAGCCCTCGGCGGCCACGAACCACCACACCACGCTGCCGTCCTGCTGCGGCGACGGGTGCGCCTCGACCGTCCCGGACACCGGATCCGTGTGCCGGACCCGACCGGGGCGCGCACCGCGGGGGGCCTGCGCGGGCAGCCGCAGGTGCGCCCGCAGCAGCCAGGCCGGGACCGGGCCCGCCGCGTCGGCCGTCCCGTCGGTCGTGTCGCCGGGCACCGCGTCGGGCGCTCCGCCGGCCAGCAGGCGGCGCGCGCTGTCGCTGGCGTGCAGCAGCGTGCCGGCACGATCCAGCACCGCCACCGGGTACGGGGAGCCGGCCAGGAACCGGGCGCCGGCCGTCGCCGGGGAGGAAGGCGGCAGGAAAGTGGGAGAAGAAGCCATCGTCGGGGCCCTGACGGACCCTCACCTCACAATCGATCGTCGCCGACCGCGAATCCCGCGGGGTGCCGCGCTCGACGAGCGTGGTGCGGGGACCGACAGCGACCCAGGTCGCGTCGGGCAAGGCCGCACCCGAACGGCCATGCTATCGCCCCCGCCGACCGGCCCCGGAGCCCGCTGCGGGCCCGCGACCGGGCCCGGGGCCGCGCCTGCGACCGGCCTCGGCGGCGCGCGAAACGGGCTGCGCGGGACGGGCGTTCGGGGCCGGCGGTCGTCCGGAAGTCGCGCGGGCGGTGTGACGAGCCGTCGCCCGGGCACCCGGAGGGGTGACAGACTCGCGTGCTGCCCGGTCTTCGGGCCGCCGCGCGGACCGGCCGACCGGAGGACACCGCATGCACGTAGCCGACACCGACCCGACCGGGAGGCACGCCCTCGCCGGCGGCGCCGCGCGGCCCGGAGCCGGCCCGGCCGTGCGCACCGCCGGCCAGGCCCGCGCCGCCGTCCGGGCCGCGCTCGGCCGGCACGCCGAGAACGCACGACTGGTCGGCGACGCCTGCCTGGCCGCCACCGAACTCGTCACCAACGCCGTCCGGCACGCCGGGGGAGTCACCGGCTTCGACGCCCGGCTGCGCGAGGACGGCACGGTGCTGACCATCGAGGTCGACGACGCCGACGACCGCCACCCCTGCGGGGACGACTCCAGCCTGCGGGACCCGACCCGGGTGGGCGGGCGCGGCTGGCTGCTGGTGCAGCTGCTCGCGGACAGCTGGGAGATCCGGTCGCTGGTCGGCGGCGGCAAGCGGATCAGGATCACGTTCGACGCGTGACGCCGCCCGCCGCGCCCGGGCGGGCGGGCGCGGCCCCGGTGGGGCCGGGCGGGGTTCAGGCGAGCAGCTGGGCGAGGACCGAGTCGAGGTCGAGGTGTTCGGACTCGGTGCCGGGTGCGACCAGGGCGAAGGCGTCGGCGAGGAGCGCGTCCACCGCGTCGCCGGGGATGCTGATCACGGCGCGGCCGGCGGAGGACGGGCTGAGGGTGACCAGGACGCGGCCGTCGGGGCCGGGGGCGACCAGGACGTCACCGTCGCCGCAGGGGGTGCGGCGGCCCTCGTCCAGCAGGTCGCGGCCGAAGAACCACTCGATGGTCTCGCCCTCGGGGCCGCGCGACGGGAAGGCCAGGCAGACGCCGTAGGGGAGGGTCGTCTCGAAGCGGAGCTGCGCGGTGAGCGCGACGTCCGGGTAGGGGCCCTCGGGGAGAGTGACGGACGTCGAGCGGGAGGTGGCGACGGGCATGCGGCGGTACCCCATTCTGCTGGAGGAGGCGGTCCCGGTGAGTTCCGGACGGCCGGCGAGCGGCACGGCGCGACTACCCTGACCGGCCCGGTCCACTCCGTGCGGTTGCGGAACCGTTACTGCGACGTCGGCGGGCTTCCCGCCGGCCGCCGGGGGCAGCCGCGATCGGCGTCGGCCCGCGCGGGCGAGCCGAGAACCAGGACTGAACCCCGGCCCCCGGACGGACCGAACCGTCCCGGCATGCAAGGGAGTTGACGCACGCCGCCCGGAGCCCCGGCGGCGGCCCCGCCGCACCGGCCGGAAAAACCTCCGCCGCAGGCGCATACCTCGCGCCGACCGGGGCAGCCGGAGCGCGGTGATCGCCGAGCCCCGCCGGGGTCGGGCGATCACCGAGGACAGCCAGGCCCCCCGTCCGGGGAGCCGGACCAGCAAGGAGAACGCCTCATGGCGGTGGAGCATGCGTCGGAACGGCTCGTGGAGCTGCTGGACCGGGACGACGCCGTGCAGGGCCAGTGGGTCGACGCGGTGTCGGCCACCCTCGGCGGCCGGATCAGCCGCGCCGAACTGGAACGCGAGCTGACCGACCTGTACCAGGCGCTGGCCCAGGCGCTTCGCAAGGGCGGCCTGGACTGGCGTGGCGAGGGCTACTCGGAGGTCCGCGCGCTCCTGATCGAACTGTCCCGCACCCGCGCCCGGCACGGGTTCACGCCCACCGAGACCGCGATCAGCGTGTTCGCCTGCAAGGACGTGCTCGCCCCGACCACCGACAGCAGCGCCGAGGACATCACGGCCTACCTGCAGCTGACCCGGCTGCTGGACGCGCTCGGCCTGTTCACCATCGAGGCCTACGCCCGCACCCGCGAGGAGATCATCAGCGCCCAGGCCGAGCAGCTGCTCGAACTGTCCACCCCGGTCGTCAAGTTGTGGGAGGGCGTGGTCGCCGTGCCGCTGGTCGGCACGCTCGACTCCGCACGCACCCAGGTGGTGATGGAGAAGCTGCTGCAGAGCCTGGTCGACTCCGAGTCCGAACACGCCATCATCGACATCACCGGCGTGCCCGCCGTGGACACCGAGGTCGCCCAGCACCTGCTGAAGACCGTCGTCGCCGCCCGGCTGATGGGCGCCGAGTGCACCATCTCCGGCATCCGGCCGCAGATCGCGCAGACGCTGGTCGCGCTCGGCGTCCAGTTCGGCGACATCGTCACCAAGGCGACCCTCGCCGACGCGCTCCGCCACGTCCTGCACCGCAGCTCCACCCAGCAGCCCGGCGGTGAGCTGTGAGCGACCGCGTCCCCATTCTGCGGATCGGCCAGGTCCTGCTGGTCTCCATCCAGATCGACCTGGAGGACCAGACCGTCCTCGACCTCCAGGACGACCTGGCCGAGCGGATCGTCGCCACCGGCGCCGGCGGCGTCGTCATCGACATCACCGCCCTGGAGATCGTCGACTCCTTCGTCGGCCGGATGCTCGCCAACACCGCCGCGATCTCCCGCATGCTCGACGCCGAGACCGTCGTCGTCGGCATGCGCCCCGCCGTCGCCATCACCCTCGTCGAACTCGGCCTCTCGCTCGGCGGGGTGCGCACCGCGCTCACCCTCGACAAGGGCCTGGCACTCCTCGAACGCGACCGTACCGCGCGTACGGGCCGCCCATGACCGGGCCCGAGGTGGAGCAGGAGGAGACCGTCCCCATCGTGTCCAACGACGACGTGGTCCGCGCCCGGCAGACCGTGCGGACGTACGCCCAGCAGTGCGGGCTGTCCCTGGTCGACCAGACCAAACTGGTCACCGCCGCCAGCGAACTCGCCCGCAACACGCTGGTCTACGGCGGCGGCGGCCGGATGCGCTGCGCCACCGTCCGCCGCGCCGGCAAGGTCGGCGTGCACACCGTGTTCGAGGACAACGGGCCCGGCATCGCCGACCTCGACCTGGCGCTCACCGACGGCTGGACGTCCGGCGGCGGCCTCGGCCTCGGCCTCAGCGGCGCCCGCCGCCTGGTCGACGACTTCGACCTGCACAGCGACCCCGCCACCGGGACGAGGGTGTCGGTGACCAAGTGGAAGCGCTGACCTCCCCGCTGCACGAATGCGAGGACGCGGTGTGGCTGCGGCACAGCGAATCGCTGCCCGCCGCCGCCCGCAACGCCGCCCGCCAGATCGCCCACCGCATCGGGCTGCTGCCCGAACGCGTCGCGGAGGTCGAGGTCGCGGTCAGCGAAGCCGCCACCAACCTGCGCCGGCACGCCGCCGACGGGGCGATGGTGCTGCGGGTGGTGCGCACCGACACCGAGGCCGCCCTGGAGTTCCTCACCATGGACGGCGGCCCCGGGATGGCCAACGTCCCCGGCGCACTCGCCGACGGCTACTCCTCGCACGGCACCCTCGGCATCGGCCTCGGCGCGATCGCCCGGCTCGCCGACACCTTCGACCTGCACTCGCTGCCCGGCCGGGGCACGGTACTCGCCGCCCGGTGCTGGAACCGCACCCCCGGCGGCCGGGCCGCCGCCGCCCAGGGCGAACCCGTCGCCGCGGGCCTCACCCGCCCGATGAGCGGACAGGACCTGTGCGGCGACGCCTGGGCGATCCGCCCCGCCGCCCCCGCCCCGGCGCGCGCGCCCCGGCCCGCCGCCGTCCCCACCCGCCTCGACTGGGCGGCGCTCACCAACCGCGCCGCCCCCCGCCCGGCCGCACCCGGGCCGACCGGCAGCGGCGCGTTCCTGCTGATGTTCTGCGACGGCCTCGGCCACGGCCCGCTCGCCTCCCGCGCCACCTCCGACGCCGTCGCCGCGTTCCACCACAGCCCCGCCCAGGCCCCGGAACAGGTCCTCGCCGACCTGCACCGCGCACTGCGCGCCGGCCGCGGCGGCGCGATCGCCGTCGCCCTGATCGAACCCGCCGAGCGGCGGCTGACCTTCAGCGGCGTCGGCAACATCGGCGCCTTCGTGGTGGACACCGCCACCGGCGGACGCCGCGCGCTGCCGTCCACCCCCGGCATCGTCGGCCACCAGATGACCACCCCGCACACCGTCCGGCAGGAACTCCCGCCGCACAGCGCCGTCGTCCTGCACTCCGACGGGCTCACCGACCGCTGGCGGGCCGCCGACGTCCCCGGCCTGTTCGGCCACCTGCCCGTCACCGCGGCCGCCCTGCTGCTGCGCGACGCCGGCGTGCGCCGGGACGACGCCGGCGTGGTCGTCGCGAAGGGCGCCTGGTGAACGTACCGCCCCTCCGCCCGCCCACCCGCCCGTCCGTACCCCTGGAGGCCACCGCCATCGCCACCGCCCAGGACACCTTCGCGCTGCGGCGCAGCGCCCGCGCCGTCGCCGACCTGCTCGGCGCCGACGGGCAGGACGCCGTCCGACTGGCCACCGCCCTCAGCGAACTCAGCCGCGACCTGCTCGGCGCCGACCGGCTCACCGCGTCCTTCGCGCTGCACACCGACCCGGTGCCGGTCCTGCACGTCACGCTCTCCTGGCACGGCGTGCACCGGCTGTCCGAGGAGGCCCTGGAGGCCTCCGGCCGGCTGCTGCCCACCCACCACCGGCGCACCGAGGACGGCGGCACCGCCCGGATCGAGCAGCGCCTGCACCCCGACCGCGGGCCCGGCCCGGAACTGGTCGAACGCGCTCGCCGGCTGCTCGCCGCGCACACCGGCCCCAGCGCCCACGAGGACTCCCGCGACCGCACCCGTGACCTGATCGCCGCACTCGAACACAGCCGCGCCCAGCACGAGGAGCTCCAGCGGCTCAACAGCGAACTGGAGGAGACCAACCGGGGCGTCCTCGCGCTGTACTCCGAACTCTCCCGGGAACTGGAGGAGACCAACCGCGGCGTGGTCGCCCTCTACGCCGAACTCGACGAAAAATCACGACAGTTGAGGGAGGCCAGCGAAGCCAAGAGCCGGTTCTGGGCGAACGTCAGCCACGAGCTGCGCACCCCCGTCAACTCCGTCGTCGGCCTCGCCGAACTGCTGCGCGCCGACGCCGACGCGCCGCCCGCCGAACGCGAGCGCCACCTCACCCTGATCGCCGAGTCCGGCCGCACCCTGCTCGGCCTGGTCGACGAACTGCTCGACGTCGCCAAGGCCGAGTCCGGCACCCTGGAACCCCAGTGGGCGCCGCTTGACCTGCGCGCCGTCCTCACCCACCTCGAAGGCACCCTGCGCGGCCTGGCCCGCCCCGGCGTCGACCTGCGGATCGGCCCCGTCCCCGACGGCCTCGAACCGCTGCTCGGCGACGAGACGATGCTCGGCCGGATCCTGCGCAACCTGCTCTCCAACGCGCTGAAATTCACCGAGACCGGCAGCGTCCGCCTCGACACCCGCCTCGAACCGCCCGGCGACGACACCGCCCCGCCCACCCTCGTGCTGACCGTCACCGACACCGGCATCGGCATCCCGCCCGGCCAGCAGCAACGCGTCTTCGAGGAGTTCTACCAGGTCAGAGGCCCGCACCAGCGAGGCCGCCGCGGCACCGGCCTCGGCCTGCCCTACGCCCGCCGGCTCACCGAGATCCTCGGCGGCACCCTCCACCTGGACTCCGCGCCCGGCCGCGGCACCACCCTCACCGTCCGCCTCCCCGCCCACCTCGCCACCGGCCCCGCCGCGGCCCGCCCGGCGGTGCTGCTCGCCGTCGACGACGACGCCGCGTTCCGCGCCTTCCTGCGGCCCCTGCTGCACGAGATCGCCGACCGCGTCGTCGAGGTCGAGGACGGCGCCGAGGCCCACGCCGCCGCCCGCCGCACCCGCCCCGACGCCGTCGTCCTCGACCTCCACCTCGGCGACACCGACGGCTACGACGTCCTCGCCGCCCTCCAGGCCGACCCCGCCCTCGCGCACCTGCCGGTCGTCGTCATCACCTCCGCCACCCTCACCGCCGCCGACCGCGCCCGCCTCGCCCACGCCCGCGCCGTACTGCCCAAGACCGGCCTGACCGCCGCCCGGATCGCCGCCGCACTCGCCGGCCCGCGACCCGCCCCACCCCGCACCAGGACACCCCGTGACCAGCCCATCCACTGACGCCGGACCCGCCACCGTCCTCGTCCTCGACGACAACGACGCCACCCGCTACCTGATCGGCAGCTGGCTGCGCCGCTCAGGGCACACCGTCGTCGAAGCGGTCGACGGCACCCAGGCACTCGACCTGCTCGAACGCACCCCCGACGGGGAACTCCCCGAACTCGCCGTCGTCGACATCAGCCTCCCCGACATGACCGGCTTCGAGGTCTGCGAACGCATCAAACGGCACCCGCGCACCGCCGCCGTACCCGTCGTCCACGTCTCCGCCACCGCCATCGAGGCCAGCGACCGCACCCACGGCCTGCACCGCGGCGCCGACGCCTACCTGACCGAACCCATCGACCCCGCCGAACTCCAGGCCACCGTCACCGCCGTCCTCCGCTACGCCCGGGCCCGCAAACGCGCCGAACGCCTCGCCGCCCGGGTCGCCGCCCTGCACCGCGCCACCCTCGCCCTGTACGGAGCCACCGGCACCGACGCCCTGGTCACCTCCGCCGCGCTCGGCGCGATCCGGCTCGGCGCCGAACGCGCCACCGCCATCGCCCTCGGACCCGACCGCGACACCCTGCACCTCGCCCACCACGTCGACGGCCCCGCCCCCGTCCGACTGCTCCACGCCCGGCCCGTCCTGCTCGACGTCCTCGCCCGCCACACCCTCGGCGACGCCACCGGCACCGACCTGACCCTGCTCGACGCCGAGCAGTGGCGCACCGTCCTCGCCGACCACGGCCCGGCCGCCGGCGGACTGCCCACCGGCCCCGTCGCCCTCGTCGTCGCCCGCACCAAACCCGGCCGGCCGCTGGTCGCCCTCGCCGTCGACCGCGACGCCGTCGCCGCCCCCGACGTCCGCAGCCTGCTCTCCCAGCTCACCCAGGCCGCCGCCCTCGCGCTGGAGGCCCAACGCAGCCAGGCCGAGGAACACGCCCTCGCGCTCACCCTCCAACGCTCCTTCCTGCCCGGCCGGCTCCCCGCCGTCCCCGGCGTCGAACTCGCCGTCCGCTACGAGCCCGCCTCCGACCGCAGCGAGATCGGCGGCGACTTCTACGAAGCCATCGACACCCCCGCCGGCCTGCTGCTCGCCATCGGCGACGTCGCCGGACACTCGCTGGAGGCCGCCATGGCGATGGGCGAACTCCGCCACGCGCTGCGCGCCTACGCCGTCGAGGGCCACGACCCGCAGACCCTGCTGCGCCGCCTCGACACCCTGCTGGTGCACCTGCGGCCCGGCCTGACCGCCACCGTCTGCCTGGTGCTCATCGAACCCGACCGCCGCCGCCTGCACCTCGCCAACGCCGGACACCTGCCGCCGCTGCTGCGCCTGCCCGACGGCACCACCCGCTTCCTCGACGAGCACGGCATCCTGCTCGGCCTCAACATGCCGCAGCCGCCGGCCACCACCCACCCCGTGCCGCCGGGCGCCACCCTGCTGATGGTCACCGACGGACTGATCGAAGTCCCCGGCGAACACCTCCAGACCGGCCTCGAAGCGCTCCGCGACGCCTTCGCCGAAGCGCCCGCCGAACCCGACCGCACCGGCGACCTGCTGCTGTCCACCTTCGCCAAGGCGCAGACCGACGACGTCGCCCTGCTGGTGGCCCGCCTCAGCTGAACCCGCCCTTGCGGGGCGGCCGTTCGGGGCCCTCCGGCCCGGCCGCGGCCAGCTCCGGCTCCAACCCCTCGGCGAGCGGCGCCGGCGGACGACCGGTCTCCCGCCGCCAGCCCTCGAACGCCCACGCGGTCGCCGCGACCAGCGCGAGACCGAGCAGCCAGCCCCCCAGCACATCGCTCACCCAGTGCACCCCCAGCGCGACCCGGGTGAAGCCCACCCCGACCACCACGACGGCCGCCGCCGCCCGCGTCGCGCCGCGCAGCGCGGGCCGCAGCACCGGCGGGAACACCAGCAGCAGCACCGCGCAGCAGGTCGCCGCCGTCATCGCATGCCCGGACGGGAACGAGAACCCCGGCGCGTGCGCCACCGGATCGGGCAGCGACGGCCGCGCCCGGGCCACCGCCGCCTTCACCGCCCACCCCACCAGCCCGGACGCCGCGACCGTGGCCACCGCCCACAGCGCCAGCCGCCACGCCCGCCGCCACAGCAGCCACCCCGCCGCGACCGCCACCAGCAGCCGCATCGTCACCGGATCCCCCACCCGGTCGCTCAGCACCCGCACCGCCTCCAGCAGCGCCGGGTGGCCGCGCACCGCCGTGTGCAGCCGCACCGCCGCCGACTCGTCGAGCCGGTGCAACGGCGCCCAGTGCGCCTCGACCAGCACCAGCAGCAGCGCCGTCGGCACCGCGGCCACCGCGAAGGCGGCCACGGCGGCCAGCAGGCGCTCGCCGAGGCGGAGGTCCGCGGAGCGGAGCGTCGGGCGGGGGCGGCGGGGGTGGCGGGGGCGGGATGTCGGGCGGAGTGCCGGGCGGGGGAGGCGGATCATCGTACGGTCCGTTCGTCGGTGCGGTCGGTGCGGTCGGTGCGGTCGGTGCGGTGCGTGGCGGGTTCCGGCGTCGGGGTGGACAGCGGGTCCGGCAGCACGGGGCCGGGGCGGCCGGTGCGGTCGGCCTCCAGCTGGGCGGCGAAGGACAGGCCGAGGAACAGCGCGACCGCCGTCAGATACGCCCACACCAGCAGCGAGAACACCGCGCTGAGCGGCCCGTAGATCGCGTCGAAGGACCCCGACAGGCGCAGGTAGAGGCTCAGCAGCCAGGTCGCCGCCACCCACAGCGCCAGGTAGACGCCCGCGCCGAACGCCAGCCAGCTGTAGCCCGGCTGACGGCGGCGCGGGGCCCGCCGGAACACCACGCTCGCCGAGACCAGGCTCAGCAGGACGCCCACCGGCCAGCGCAACCAGCTCCACGCCACGGCCGTGCCCGGACCCAGCCGGAACACCTCCTGTCCGGCCGCCGCGATCTGCGGACCGGCCACCAGCACCAGGAACCCGGTGCCCAGCGGCAGTCCCGCGCCCGCCGCCATCAGCACGGCCCGCCCGTACTTGCGGGGGAACGGCCGGTCCCGCTCGATGCCGTAGATCCGGTTCGCGCCGCGCTCGATCTGCGCCATCGCGGTCACCAGGTTGACCAGCGAGAACACTGCGCCGGCCCAGAGCGCGAGACTGCCCACGGCCTGCGCCCGGCTGCGCTCCAGCACCTCGTGCACCAGCCCCGCACTCGACGACGGCACCAGCCGTTCGACGGTGCCCGCCACCAGCTGCCCGACCGGCCCGCCGTGCACGGACGCGGCCAGGCCCACCACCGCGATCGCGAACGGGATCAACGCCAGCACCGCCTGGAACGCGAGCGCCCGCGCGTGGCTGAACCCGTCGGCGTACCGGAACCGCACGAAGGCGTCCCGCACCAGCGGCCACCGGCCGTGCCGGCGCAGCGTCAGCACCGCCTCGTCCGCCGACAGATGCTCCTGTCCGCCCCTGATCCGACTGGCCGTGCCCATCAGAGCGCCTCCTCGCGGGTCGTCGCCGCATACGTGGTGTGCGTGGTGTGCGTGGCCCGGTGGCGGTGCGGGGTGTCGCGGGCCTCGGCGCCGGGGGCTTCGCGGGTCTCGCGGGTCTCGCGGGTCTCGCGGGGGAGCCGGGCCGGTTCGGTGGGGGCCCCGGCCCGTCCGGGCACCCGGACCAGCAGGGCGCCCGGACGGGCCGTCAGCCGCAGCACGCGGCCGTCCGGGACGGGGTCGCCGTCGCACTCGCGCGGGCAGGGCCGGTCCGCGGCGAGGGTGATCCGGCGGCCGCGGAAGTGCTCCAGCGGCGCGTCCGGCCCGGTCCGTCGCGTACCGGTGGCCAGGGCCAGCAGGGCCGCGCCCCAGCCGCGCAGGCCGCGCGGCTGCACCAGGGCCAGATCCAGCAGCCCGTCGTCGGGCACCGCGTCCGGCAGCAGCCGTACCCCGCCCTGGAGGGCGCCGACGTTGCCGACCACCGCGGCCTCCACCCGGCGGCGCACCGGCGGCCGGTCGTCGACCGTCACGGTCAGTTCGATCCGCCGGTCCCGCAGGTGCCGGGCCGCGCCCACCAGGTAGGCGGGCCAGCCCAGCCGGCGCTTCAACGACCGGTCGGTGTCGGCCATCACGGCCGCGTCCAGGCCCATCCCGGCCATCGCCGCCGCCGCCCGGGCGGGGAAACCGTCGCCCTCCGCCCGCATCAGGTCGATCCGGCGGACCCGGCCGGCCAGCGCCGCCGCCAGCGCCTCCTCCGGGTCGGTCGGCAGGCCCAGGTTGCGGGCCAGCAGGTTGCCCGTGCCGCACGGCACGACCACCAGCGTCGCGCCGGTGCCCGCCAGCGCCTCCGCGCAGGCCGTCACGGTCCCGTCGCCGCCGCACGCCAGCACCGTGCGGGCGCCGTCCGCCAGGGCCCGCGCCGCCGCCGCCCGGCCCGAGTCCTCCGGCGCACCCGGCAGGCAGCGCGGGTCCGCGCAGCCGTACCGGGCCAGCACGGCGCGCAGCCGACCGAGCAGCTCCTCGTCGACCACCACCGGGTTGCGGACCACCGTGACCGGGCCCGCCAACCGCGTTGCCGCAGCGGGACGTTCACGCTCCGGCAGGGCCCGGCGGACCACCCACAGGGCCGCCGCGCCGTTCGCCAGGCCCGCCAGCACGTCCGTCGGGTGGTGCATCCCCCGGTACAGCCGGGACAGCGCCACCAGCACCGGCACCGCCCAGGCCAGCGCGCACAGCGGCACCCGCCACCGCCCGCGCACCCGCGACAGGGCGAGCAGTCCCAGCGCGCCGTACAGCGCGGCGGCCGCTCCCACATGGCCGGACGGGAAACCGGACGTCGGCAGCGCGCCGTCCAGCCGCTCCACCTCGGGCCGGGGCCGGTCGACCACCTTCGCGGCCAGCACGAACAGGGTCGCCTGCACCGTCACCGCACCCGCCGTCAGCGCCGCCCAGCGCCACCGGCCGCGCACCAGCAGCAGCACCGACACCAGTGCCGTCACCGTCACCACCGCCGGCGTGAAAGCCGCCGCCGACACCCACGAACTCGCCTGCGTGGCAACTGAGTTCCGGTGATCGGCCAGCCATCCCACCACCGCGCCCTCGCGCGGATCCCACCAGCCGGCGGGCGGACGGGTGACCAGCAGTCCCACCGAGATCAGCAGCGCAGCCTGCGTCACCACCGCCACCAGCAGCCGGACGACCGGCCGGCCGCCTCCCTGAGTCCTCGTCATGGCACCCGTGTCCCCCCACCGGCGGATTTCATCCCCGGCCGCGGACACGCCGCCGGGGACGGGCATCGAACCGTCGGCAGCGGGTAGCCGAGCGCGGCCATCCGCTACCGCGTCGAACGGAGAAGACACCCATGACGACCGAGGCCACCGCGCCCGAACCGGCCGCCGAACCGGGCGGCCCTGCTGTTCTTGCCGTTCCTGACCCTCCGACCGGCTCGTCACCGGCGGCCGGGACGGAGCGCGGGCGGGCGCTGCGCCGCCGACTGGAGGGACTGATCGGGATCGCCGCCACCGAAGGGAACCGGCTCACCCCGCTGCGCAACGGCGACGAGATCTTCCCCGCCATGCTGGAGGCCGTTGAGGGAGCGCGGCGGACGGTCGACCTGATGACGTTCGTCTACTGGCGCGGCGAGATCGCCCGCACCCTCGCCCGCGCCCTCGCCCGCAAGGCGGCCGAGGGCGTCCGGGTCCGCCTGCTGCTCGACGGCTTCGGCAGCCGCCTGATCGAACCCGAACTGCTCGACCTGATGCGCACCAGCGGAGTGCGGATCTCCTGGTTCCGCCGCCCGATCCGGCTCTCGCCGTTCAAGCAGAACCACCGCTGCCACCGCAAGGTCCTCGTCGTGGACGCCCGGGTCGCGTTCACCGGCGGCGTCGGCATCGCCGAGGAGTGGTGCGGCAACGCCCGCCACCCCGGCGAGTGGCGCGACACCCACGTCCGGGTGGTCGGCCCCGCCGTCGACGGCATCGCCGCCGCGTTCGCCCAGAACTGGGCCGAGTGCGCCCCCGGCACCCTCTACGACGACGCCGACCGCTTCGAGGAACACGAACAGCCCGGCAACTCCGTCGTCCAGGTGGTGCGCGGCTCCGCCAGCGTCGGCTGGCAGGACCTGCAGACCCTGATGCGGATCGTCATCTCCTCCGCCGAGCAGCGGCTGCGCCTGGCCACCGCGTACTTCGCCCCCGACGACTACTTCGTCGACCTGCTGTGCGCCGCCGCCCGCCGGGGCGTCGCCGTCGAACTCCTGGTGCCCGGCCGGTACACCGACAAGCGGGTGTGCCAGCTCGCCGGTGAACGGTACTTCGAACAACTCACCGCCGCGGGCGTCGCCGTGTGGCGCTACGGCCCGACGATGATGCACGCCAAGGTCCTCACCCTGGACGGCGCCGCCGCCGTGATCGGCTCGGCGAACTTCAACCGGCGCTCGCTCGACCACGACGAGGAAGTCGTCCTCACCGTCCTGGACGAGGAGTTCACCGCCGCACTCGACCGCCACTTCGACGAAGACCTCGCCCGCAGCGAACGCATCGCCCCCGGCCGCTGGCGCCGCCGCGGGCCCGCCCTGCGCGCACTGGAGACGGCCACCGCCCCCATCCGCCACTTCCTCTGACGGCGCCCCACCGCACGCGACGGCGGGCACCCCCGGAACTCCGAGGATGCCCGCCCGATGCCGTGCGGCCCGCCTACTACCAGCGGTACCACCGGCCGCGACCGCCACCGGCCGCCGTGCCGCGAGCGATGAAGCCCAGCAGCCACACCACGAGCACGAACAGCGCCACCCACCACAGCGCCTTCAGGGCGAAGCCGGCGCCGAAGAGCACCACAGCCAGCAGCAGAACGAGAAGAAGGGGAACCACGTCGGCCTCCACGGGTAGGTCTGTCCATCGATCTGTCGGTTCGTCCAGTGCGATCCGACCGCCGTCTGCCCGCCGACCCGGGGGTTATGCCGTCTTCCTCCCGAAATATCGCCCTGACGCCGAGCCAGGCGCCCACCCGCCCTCAACACCCGCCACCGGCCGGCCGGGGTGCGGCGCCGATGTGCGGGCTCGCAACAGCAGTCCCGGTCCAGGGCTGTGTACAGCGCTCCGTCGAGGACGAGAAGGTGGGAGGCGTCTGCTTGAGGTAGGGGACGGGTGGTGAGGGGGTGGCCGTCGTCCCCGCGGATGGCTCCTGCCGCGGGGGTGGGGTGCCGTGCTTCGGTCGCGCCTGTGCGGGAGGCGGGCAGGCGCCCATGTCACCTGGATGGACCTGACGGGGTGATCGTATTTCGGTTAGCCCGTGCGTGTTGTCTCAAGGAATCAGACACTGTACGAACTTTTCTCGGGGTAATTCTTTGCCGCTGCTGTGGTCGACCGGCATGTCACCCGGCGGAGAGGCTGGGGAAGCGCTCGTAACGATGAAGTGTCATCGTTGTGAATCGTCGGGCTGGGATCGATCGGTGCTGGGCAGGTCCAGGTCCGGACCGTTTCTTCCGGCCATTGGGGTGAATCCCTCCGACCCGGTCGGGAAGAATCCCCTGCGAACGGCGGGGTGGCCGGCCGGCCGCCCCGAAAGGAGTAAGGACAGTGAGCATCACCAGAAAAGCGGTGGCTTCCCTCATGGGCGTCGCTGCATTGTCGGCGGTGACGGTTCTCGATGCGGGAGCGGCGACCGCCGAGAGGCGGTCCGCGGAATTCAACGTGGCCGTGCAGAACGTGGCCGACAATCTCAATCTCGACTATCTCCACACCCCGCAGGTCGAGACCAGGGATCCGGGCGGCCAGAGTCAGGAGTGGACGTTCACGCTGGTCGGGCGGACGGCGGACGGGGAGGGCATCTACACGATCCGCTGGGGTGACCGGAGTTGCCTGGAGGACCTCGGGCTCGACCAGCAGGTGCTCCTCCGGTACTGCGAGGGCGGAAGCCTGGCGCAGCGCTGGATCGTCGACACGGCCCAGGATCACACCACGATCGCGAGCCAGAAGAATCCGAACCAGGTGCTTCAGGGCAATGGCGAGGACCAGCGCGTCACGACGACCCCGGTGTTCGGTGAGCCCGCGCCGAATCAGCTCTGGACTCTCTACCAGCCGTAGCGGGCTGTCCGGGCTCCGGTGAACGGCAGGGCCCGCCCCGGCCTCGCGGTCGCGGCGGGTTCGGTGGATCCGGGGCGCTAGGCCGTCAGAGGAATCCAGTAGAAAGCCGACGTGCAATCCTCTTTCAGGACGTGTGAAAGCTCGTACTTCTTGTGCGCGGGGACCGGAATGCTGAACGCATTGTCCCAGACGTTCCGATATCCATTCGTGGAGACCCTGACGGTGAGGCCCGTGTAGGTGACCTGGACATAGGATTCGGAGCTCTCGTGGTAACTGGAGTGCACGTGACCGACGATGATCCCGTCCTGAGCCTCGGTGTGTGGGCCGACGAGGCGGGGCTGGGGGGATCCGACCTTGACGGCGCGGCGGGCCGGATCCGCTTCACCGTTCGCGGTGATTTTGAAGGTCTTGTTGGTCGAGCTGTTGTGGAAGACCAGATTGTTTCCCGTGTCGGTGGAGATCCTCCACGGGTCGAGGAAGATCCCGGAGTCCGGCTCGCTTCCCATGGTTGATCATCCACCTCTCTGATTTCCTGCTGTCGGTCGTTCTGGCGGGATCATTATTCAGGGACCTTGAAGTAGTTTGTGGACGACTCGCCGACGTCTTCCCGTGCTGCGCATCAGTCCGCAAATAGGCTGATCATCGCACTTTGAGATTCGCTCGGGTGTGAAGTGAATGAACTGATGGTTCAATCGTCCGAAGGAGAAAAGAAATATGAAGTGGCGAGGTCTCGGTAGGAAAGCATCCTCGGCAGCCGTGGTTTCCGTTCTGGTGACAGGCCTGCTGTCCGTGGCGGCGCAGACGTCCGCCCGGGCGGACGAGCCGCAGTACACGTTCCAGAACTTTCAGACGGAGCGGAATCTCGACGCGGTGGCCGGCTATGACCAGGTGCGGTCATGGCCGGCGGAGACGGCGCCCGACAGTACCCGGCAGAAGTTCACGATCAACCCGGGCAGCCAGCCGGGCGACCAGATCAAGAGCGTCGCGGTGAACAAGTGCCTCCAGGCGGTGGACCGCAACAAGCCGATCGCCCTGGAGACGTGCAACACCGCGCTGCGGTCGCAGTACTGGGCGACCTCGATGTCCACCGAGGGCGACCGGATCGAGAGCGTCAAGTTCCCGGGGTACTGCATCGAGGACGTGGAGGCCAAGAAGGATGTCTTGCTCCGGCCGTGCAACGGCAAACCGGTCCAGTCGTGGATGGCGCTCCCGGCGTAGCCGGGGCGGGTGACCGGGCCGGATCCGGGGCCGCGGCCGTGCGAGAGTTCGCACGGCCGCGGTCTGCCGTTGCGGGAGGGCCGGGCCGTCGGAGCCCGCGGTCACACGACCTTGACGGTCTTGGCCTGCACGGTGCTGAAGGTGGCCTTGCCCGTGACGTCGAGGGTCGCGCCGACCTTGGCGGCCTGCTTCGCCTCCAGGAGGCCGTCGATCGTGGCGGTCGTCCTGGCGAGGAGGTGGCCGTCAATGGTGGCGGCCTGCTTCGCTTCCAACTTGCCGTCGACAGTGGCGGACTGTTTCGCCTCCAGCTTGCCCTCGACGGTGGCGGTGCTCTTGGCGACCAGTGCGCCCTTGGCGGTGAGCGTGCTCTTCGCGGTCACGGCACCGACGAGGTCCGTGGTGCCCTCGACCGTGACGGTGTTCATGGCCTGCAGCGGGCCCTTGACGGTGAGTTTGTTGACCACCAGGTCGGGGGTGAGAACGACCACCAGGGTGGTGAGGGTGCGTTCGTAGGTGTTGTTGCCCTGGGCGAAGTGGCCCTGGAGCAGGAAGTTGGTGTCCTTCACCAGCGGGTCGGGGCAGGTCCACTGGCCCGGCGGAGTGTCAGGTCCGGGGGTGATCTCGGCCCGGGAGTCGTTCCAGAACATGGTGTAGGTGGCGCTGCGGGTGCCCTGCCACTTGAGGGTCGCCAGGCCGCCGTTCTGGATCTGCATGGGGTCGGCGCGGAAACTGTGCAGCTCGAACTCCCGGGGTGCCTTCTGAACGGTGGCGGAGACGGTCTTCTCGGAGGTGGTGCCGGTTTCCGCGGTCTGCTCGGTGACGAGGAGCTCCGCGTGGCCGGGCTTCTTGTTCAACTTGATGGTTTTGACCCGGAGTTGGAGGGTCCAGGTGCCGTCGAAGACCGCTGTCGTCCGGGGGGTGAAGATGACGTCGCAGAACAGTCCCTTGCCGTCCCGCGGCACCTGCTTGGTCACGGCCTTCCAGCCTTCGCCGTGCCCGATCTCGGTTCCGCCCTTGACGCTGTGTCCGACGGCGCCGAAGTCCTTCTCCTCGAGCCAGGCGATATCTCCGTTCCCCATCAGGAGTGACACGGTGATCTTGTCGCAGTGCACTTTCTTCGCGGTGGGGGCCTTGTCGACGGTGAGGATCAGGTCCACCGGGTCCGGGTAGTCGACGGTGAGTTCGTCCGGGTAGGTCGAGATGCGGTAGTCCAGGAGCATGGGATCTCCCAGGACGTAGACGTTCATGCTCATGAGGTTTCCTTCCGGTGGCGCAACTGCCGTGCGGGTGTGGCGGGGTGGAGCTGGAGGTAGCCGGCCCGGGCGACGGGCGGGGGGTCGTCGGGGTGCAGGCGGGTGTCGGCCGGCGCGATGCGGACGGAGGTCCAGACGGGGTCGGTGGCGCCGTCGGCGAGGTCGGGTTCGGCCCAGCTCCAGGTGCCGTACGCGGCGGCGGGCTGTGGGAGCACGATCCCGTCCACCGGGTCCGCGTCCTTGCCCGGCGGTGCGACGACGGAGGTGCGCAGCGGGGCGAGCAGCGGGGTGAGGCGGAACGAGGCGCGGATGCGGTCCAGGGCGTGCTGGACGAGGCCGGCGGGCAGTTGCAGGGTTTCGCTGGGCAGGATGCCGGTGTGGGCATGGACCGGGACGTGCGGGTCCACCAGCAGCGTCAGGTGGTGGGTGACGGGCGTCTCGGTGACCGGGCGGGACGGCAGGGCGAGGTGTTCGCCGTTGCCGATGGGGACGGTGTAACTCCGGCCGCTGACCGGGAAGTCGGTGCGGATGGTCCGGTAGCTGATGGCGTCGCCGGGTGCGCCGTCGGTGGCGTAGTAGCCGACCAGGCCGTCGGAGAGCTGCTGGGCGGCGCCGAACCGGATCGGCCAGGTGTAGCCGGGATAGTCCTCGGCCGGCTGGTCGAGGATGGTGTCCAGGCCGGGGTCGGTCAGCGGCGGGCCGTTGAGGTCGAGGGTCACGTCGGCGCGCAGCAGGGCCAGCGGCCGCCCGTTCAGGTGGGCGGCGGTGGGCGGGAGGTCGGTGGGCGCGATGGTGGCGAGTGCGGAGTCGATGCAGGTGAGCAGGGCGCGCAGGGAGTCGGCGGACTGGTCCAGCAGTGCCAGGACGAAGTTCCGCAGCTGTGGATCGCCGAGCAGGAACGACGAGTCGCCGGGGCGGCCGGCGGACGACTCGGGCAGCGGGTTCCAGGCGGTCTTCGCGTGGCCGGAGGCGTCGGTGACCACCCGGAGTTCGCCGAGCGGCGCGCCGTCGGGGGCGTGCACCTGGAGGGTCTGGTCGAGGTAGTTGAGCAGTAGCCAGCCGGCCAGCGGTCCGGCCGGGTCGCCGCTGGTCCGGGCGGTGGCTCGGCCGGGGTCGGGCAGGCAGGACGCGGTGGGCCCGGCGGCGTAGCGGGTGCCGGTGGCGGCGTCGACGGCCTCCAGGCGCAGGCGGGCCGACTGGAGGAGCCGGGGCGGGAGTTGGACGAATCGCTGGGCGCCTTCGACGCTCGGGAACAGCGGCCGGGTCGGGGTGACACTGGCGGAGCGGCGCGGCGCGAACTTCTTGATCCGGTCCTCGGTGTCGGCGAGCAGGTCGACGCTCTGGCCGAACCGGTCGATGAGGCGCAGGTCGACGAAGAAGAACTGCCCGGCGCGCACCGGCTGGAAGGTCTCGCCCGGCGGGCGGCCCGAGTCGCGGTCGCCGATCCGGGGGACGGTGCCACCGGCTCCCTCGACGTCGGGGGCGCGACGGGCGACGCCGTCCTGTCGCAGCAGCCAGTCGTTGAACCCGTCCAGGGTCTGGGTGAGGACGTCCAGGTCGGTCGCCAGCCGGACGTCCAGGTAGTCGAGGGCCTTGCCTTCCTCGTCGCGCAGCCGGCGGAAGGTGCGGCGGTAGCGGTGGATCTGGGCGCGGAGGGTGTGGCCGAGGGTGGGGGTGAGGAAGGACCGGCCGGTGAAGGTGAGCCGGCGGGCCTGGTCCTCGTCGGTGGCGAGGGCGCCGGTGCCGTTCCAGGTGTAGTCGCGGCCGTCGAAGGTCCAGTGGGTCTGCTGGTTGCTGTGGTAGGGGGTGGGGGCGTAATGCAGCTCCCACTGGAGGAACAGCGGCAGCCAGGGCTGGCTCCACTGGGCGGTGTACTCGTTGAGGAGGGCGACGTCCGTGGGGGAGGCGCCGTGCAGTTCGGTGTTCGGGTTCTCCAGGATGTCGTAAAGGCCGCTTCCGCCCGAGCCGCGGGCCCGGGCGGCCTCGTCGAGGACGGCGAACTCGTGCAGCAGCGCCGTGCAGACGGCCGGGACGTCCTTGCCGAGCGGCGGGAGGTGGGGAGCGCGGGCACCGGTGTACGTTCCGCCCACGGTGTCGGCGGACGCGAGCAGTTGGGCGGGGAAGCGGCACTTCAGCGGCTGGTCGAGGTCGCGGCCGAGCGGCTGGTCGGCACCGGCGCCCTGGAGCAGGATGACGGGGTCGGCCGGCTGGTAGAACGGCGGTGACGCCACCCGCCGGAGCTGGAGGTCCGCGCGGAGGCCCTTCCGGGAGGCGAAGTCCGTGATCGCCTTGTCCAGGTCCTCCGGGCCGGTGGCGTGCGGGACCTGGCCGAGGAGTGACGCCTCGTGGTCCTGGAGATTCTTGATATCCGCTGCCAACGTGGTGAGTTGCTTGCGTGCGGAGTCGATGAACCGCTGGTCGCTCTTCTTCCCCTGCCGGGTGAGCAGCCCGACCAGCCAGTGCAGGAACCAGTAGCGCTGCTGGGCGGCGCGCAGATAGGGCGTCAGCAGATCGTGGTCGCGCTGGTGGCTGTTGAGGGTGTTGAGCCAGGCCGGTTCTTCGGCACGCAGGTGCCGGGCGGGCTCGGTCGGGCCGTCGGTGGGCCGGTCGGTGATCTCCCAGGCGCAGCCGGCGTCGCGCCCGGCGAACCAGGTCCGGTGCAGTGTCTCGGCGAGGTCGTCCTGGCCGTCGGCGTCGTCGAAGGTCTCGATGAGGCCGTGGTAGAGCGCGCTGGTCAGGTCGGCGGCCCGGCGGGCGGTGGCCAGGTCGGCCTTGGTGGTGGAGCGGGACCGCGCGGCGATCAGGGCGTGCGCGGCGTCCATGGTGCTGTGCCCGGCCGCGACGGTGACGTCGTTGATGTTCGGCCGGCGGGAGCGGGGGGCGCTGCCCGCGCGTTCCCACGGGACGCCCAGCGCGGTGCCCAGGTAGCGGGTGCGGGTGTCGGCGGTCGCGGAGGTCTTCGGCGGCAGCGACCAGCCGAGGGCGCGGACGACGTCGTCCGGGCCGGCCGCGTCCGGTGGCAGCAGGCCGGGGATGTCCTTGGCGGTGCGCAGGATGTCGGTGTCGCGTTCCGCGTACCAGCCGACGGCCAGGTAGCTGAACACATTGCGGTTCCAGGGGCGTTCCTCGACGCGCGGTTCGGCGCGGCCGAGGGGTTCGAGGTCGGACAGGTCGTCGAAGAAGGACAGCACGTTGCGGTGGTAGGGCTCGAACGCGGCGAACGCCGGCAGGCCCGGGCCGATCGCCGTCAGGTGCGGCGCCCTGCCCTCCGCGGTGTCCTTCCAGACGGCGGCCGCGGTGAGCCGGTCGGCCCGGCCGATCTTCCGGCGCTCGGGGGCGGTGGTGGCGCGCGGGTCGATGTACTCGGAGAACCGGGCGCCCGGGGGCGGACTCCAGGAGTGCTCCTCGATGATGAAGTCGCTGCTGATCACCCAGCCGGCCGCGCCGAGGGCATCGCCTTCGCCGTTGCGGTGGTGACGGACGATCAGCCAGCGGTTGGGGATCAGGGGGAACCGGGTGTCGCCCTCCACCGGGTCGTAGTGGCCGGTGGCGAGCGCCTCCGGCAGTTGCCACTGGAGGTGGATGCCGTGCTCCGGTTCGTCCTCGGTGGTGATGTACGGCGGCAGCGGCTCGGCGGGCGCCCGCTCGTCCAGCATGGCGGTGAAGTCGGGCCGCCACCGGTAGCTGGCCTGGCTGCGGACGCCGTTGTTGCAGACCATGGCGTGGAGTCGGATCGGGACGATCAGGTCGGTCGTGCTCATCAGCCCGGGGGTCCTTTACGCGGTGGTCAGGTGCTGTTCGATGGGGGAGTTGATCATTTCGACGGCGAACTGCGCGGGGGTGAGCGCGAAGCCGAGCTGGGCGTCGAAGTCGGCGATCAGGCCCGACTTGCCGTTCTTGTCGAGCAGGTGGAGCACCCCGGGGAGGGCGCCCTTGCCGGTGCGGAGGTAGTCGAGCACCGTCTTCCCGGACTGCGGTGAGGGGAAGGAGCTGCCGGGGATGCTCGCTCCCGGGTCGGGGCTGTCGCTCCTGACCTGGCGCAGGTTCACCCGGTCGTCGGCGTCGATGCCGAAGTGGATGCCCTCGGCGGGCTCACGCAGCATCAGGTGGTCCGGCACACCGTCGAACAGGCAGAGCAGGGTGTCGGTGTCCGGACGGAGCCGGTTGAGCTCGCGCAGCTCGGTCGTCCCCTTGGCGGCGGCGATCCGCAGCCGCGGCCAGGCGGTCACCAGCGTGGAGCGGATCAGCAGGCCCCCCGTCGGCAGACCGGCCGCGCGGCGACTCTGCACGGCGGCCCGCAGGTGGGTGTCGAGGCTCTGGTCGAGCGAGGTGTGCAGGCCGATGCTCTGCGCCCCGGCGAGCAGGGCGTTGATCCACGCCGGGTCGATCCGGAACAGGCGCAGCGACTCCGGGGGCAGCATCCGGGCGTCGGGCACCAGATGGCACATCGGCACGCCGTTCAGCAGGGCCAGCCGGTCCAGGAACCCGGGCATCTCGGCGAGGTGGCTCCGCGCGTCCCCGTCGAGAAAGGTGGAGATCTGGCCCTTGGTCAGCTCCTGCGGGGTGTCGATGGAGTCGATGGACTCGCCCCGCACCAGCTCCTCCGCCCGCGTGGCAAGGGCGCTGAGCGCGGCCAGCCGCGGCCGCCCCTGGTCGAACCTGAGAACGCCGTCGTCCGTCACCGGCGCGTGCTTGGACGCCGCGATCCGCATCCGGACGGAGGCCAGCGCCCGGCGGGCCCGCACCACCTCGCCCGGGTAGGACGGGTCGGCCAGCGCGAGGGTGCGGCCCAGCGTCCACGCGCAGGCGTAGCCGACGTCGAACACGCCCTGCTCCTGGTCGTAGACCAGGGCGTGGTCGGCGCTGGTGTACTCGGTGCCGCCGACCTGGCCCGGCACCTCGGGGGCGGTGACCGGGGTGGCCGGGCCGCGGTACCAGGCGAACGTCCGCTCCCCGGACAGCACCCGCTGGGCGACCGGCACGAACCCCCACCGCAGCCGGTCCAGCACGGCGGTGCTTCCGGAACCGCCGGCCTGGGGCAGCCGCAGAGCCAGGTTCTCCGGGTCCGACCGGCCGGGGGCGACGAGCGCCTGCAGGACCCCGGCCGCGTCGAAGGCCGCGTCCGGATCATGGCTGAACGACCAGGACCACAGCGCCGCCAGCCGCACGGCCGTGTGGCCGGTGAGGTCGCCCGACAGCTTCCCGTCGAAGCCCTCGAAGGACACCAGGTGCACGCTGTACGCGGTGGCCTCGCGCGGAAAGCGGTTGCCGGTGACGACGGCGAAGCGGCCCTCGGCCAGCACCTCGCCGTCCGACCGGAACGTCTTCGGACGCACGTCCCGGACGTGCGCCAGGTAGTGCATCTCCTGCTCGCGCGGCACCACGGCGTTGAACACGGCCAGCGGTACGTCGATGGTCTGGCACGGGCTCGCCAGGGTCTCCGCCGACAGCGTGTCGAGCTTCGGGCCCAGCACCCCGGGCTCCTTCGGGGTGACCAGCTCACCCACCGGCCGCGCCGTGGTCGCCCCCAATCCCTGTGGGTCGCCCGGCAGTTCGCCTGCCCGGAACAGCAGCACGGCCATCCACGGCGCGCGCCGCTCGACCCGCGACCACTTCTGCTGACGCTCCCACGGCAGCGTCGGACGCGCGATGGTGACGTGCGGCAGGGTGCGGCCGAAGTCGCCGGCCGCCGACGGCGGCGGATGGACCGCCTGCACGCTGGACGCGTCCAGCACGAACTGCGGCGCCCGAACCTCCACCTCACGGTCGGTCGGGGTGTCCGTCCCGTTCAGGACGCTCCCACGGGCGTCCTCGACGATCTGCTTGACCTCGAAGCGGTACGTTCCGGCGGTCGCCGCCGGTTGCACGAAGTCGGTGAACGTGGCGAGCAGTTCGGACCGTTCGCCGAGCAGCCGGCGCTCACCCGTGGGAGCTGCGGTCATCGGGCATCACCTCGCGGTCGTGGTCAACGGGGCGTCCGTCAGGCTGTGTTCGACCTGCCGGGCGTACTGCGCCAGCGGCCCGTTCCACCGGCCGTCGGGTGCGACGCCGAGCTGCGCCAGCGCCTCGTACGTGGCGGTGCGGGCGCGCTGTTGGGCAGCCGCGTTCAGGGTCTTGGCGATGACGCCCACGCTCTGGGCGTTCACCACCGCCACCGGCCCCTGCGCGGCGGAGTTCCGCAGCGGGATGCGGCCGTCGGCGAGGCGCTCCGCGCCCAGGGCGTGCTCCGTGGCAGGCCCGACCTTGCTGCCGACCAGGGCCGGCGGCACCTCGATCCGCAGCCCCGTCACCCCCGTGAACAGGCTGTTGTCGTTGGCTTCCTGGTCGTCGACGGGCTTGCCCCACAGCGCCTCCGGCACCTGCTGGGTCAGCGGGGTGACGACCCAGCCCGCGGCCTGCCAATCGAACGCCGAGCCGTTGCGCAGCACCGAGACCCGGTGCTCGCTGCGGACACCCGCCTTGCCCATCGGGCGGACGTTCAGCGGGGCGAGCCCCGCGGGAAGGCCGACCGCCTTGCCGTTGACGGTGACCTTGTCGGCCGGGATGGCGGACCTGGTCTCCAGCGCGAAGTCGTACGCCGACACCAGCATCGGCTTCGCGGAGTCGACCCGCGCCTGCCGCTCGGCCGTCGTGACATCGGCGAGCACCCCCCGCAGCGGGGTGACGGCCAGCGGTTCGGGCAGCTGCTGGCGCAGCTGCGGCCAGGTCGCCGGCGGCGGGGCGACCCGGCGGGACCCGAAGTCGAAGGAGAACGAGATGAACCAGACCTTCACCGTCACCCGCCCGCCCAGCGGCGGCGCCCACAGGTGCAGGTCGATGCCGGTCTCCAGGGAGACCCGGGTGTTCACCCACAGCACCTTGATGGTGAACGCCACGCCGATCCGGATGCCGAGCGCCAGATCCAGCCGGAACGGCGACCACTGGATCAGCGCGTGCAGGTGGGCGACGAACCACGCCGACAGCAGCCCCTGGTCGTAGCGGGCCTCCAGGTTCCCGCCGACCATGAACGCGTTCGGGGTCAGCGCGGTGTAGCCCTGCGCGGAGATCCGGACCTTGCTGTCCGGCGACCAGACGAACCCCAGCCGGGCGGGGCGCGGGTAGTGCGCCGGGACGAGGTAGTCCGGGTGGTAGCCGCCCGCCGAGATGACGAAGTCACCGCCGTGGACGCCACCGGTCCACACCCGCATCCCGATCCCGCCGGTCAGCCGGACCGACTCGTCGAAGACGAACGACCCGTCGGCGACCGCCGCGTCCAGCGACAGCAGGTGCTTGGCCGGCTCCACCGCGAGGCGGATGTCGACAGTGAGCCGGGCATGCACCTTCCGGCCCGGCTGGGCGTTCTTCGGGAAGGTCATCGAGGCCCGGCCGAGCACCGTCGCGGTGAACGCGTCCCCGAACTCCAGCACCGCCAGCGCCCGCACCTGGAGGAACCTGAAACAGGTGAAGTCGAGTCCGAGCGCCGCCCAGTACCGCCCCTGACGGGGCTCGATCCACTTCTCCTCCATCAGCGTGGTCATCATCTGCTGCGGCGTGATGGCCGTGCCGCCCGCCAGCCGGGCCACCAGCGGGAACCGCCCGATCTCGGTGACCTCCGGGACGCGCACGGTGCTGTTGACGCCGAAACCGCCCGAGATCGCGTTCACCGTGAACGCCGGCGGGCCGAACAGCCCCGCCCCCGTCCGCGACGCGATCTCCCCGAACAGGAACACCGACGTCCAGCCGGCCTTGGCACGGGCGTAACACCCCATCGCCTCAAGGGCGATCACACTGGTCTCCACCGACAGCATGCCGGTGATCAGCTCGTCGTACTCCTTGGTCTTCCGGCGCTCCAACAGGCCGGCCACCTTCAACGGCGGCTTGTCGATGAGCAACGAGGCGCCGCGCAGCTGCGGAACGAACGTCGGCGGGTCGGCGAGCCGGATGCCGAGACCGAGGCCGAGCAGTGCGAACTCCACCGGCCCGATCACCAGCGCGGCGTCCAGCACCGCCGAGACCACCGCGCCCTCCGCGGTCAGGGTCAGCCGCCGCAACCGGACCGGTCCGAACACCAGGCCCAGCTCCTGGCTGTCCTGCTCGCCGCCCGCCGCCTTCCCGGTGCGGGCCGCCCGGACCGGGACGAACAGCTCGTGGACCTGGCCGCCCGCACCGATGACCAGCCCGAACTGGAACTTCTCCGGCATCCCCGTCGCCGCCACCCGCGGCAGGGCGCCCTTCGGATCGACCTCCGCCAGCAGCGAGTTCAGGTGCTGCGCCTCGGCGGCGGTCAACACCCGGCTGGCGACGGCCAGTTGGGCCCCGGTCAGGCGCAGGGCGTCGGCGGGCAGCATGGCTCCGACCAGCGGCAGGTCCGCGAGCCCGACGGCGAACTTGGCGCGCGCCGCGAGGAGTCGGAGTGTCTTGCCGTCGCGGAAGGACGGGCCCGTGAGGGCCGCCGAGTCCGCACTCCGCTGGACGTCCGTCACTGTTCGCACCCTTCCATCCGGATCCGGGGCGACCCTCGCGAGCTGTGGCGGGTGCGAGACGGAGCGCCCAAACGTCTCGAACCCTTGCGTATCGTCTACGAACTTTTGTGGCGGCGCGCCAGTGGCGTCCACCGATGGAGGGGCTTCATCGACGGGCGGGCCCGGGGTGGCGCACTGCCGTTCAGCGCCGCGTGATGGCGATGTCGATGTCCGTCTCGTTCTGCCACTTCGCCAGGTAGCCGGTCATCTCCTCCGCGTCCCAGGCCGACCAGGACAGCTCGCGGTAGCTTCCCTTGAAGTTCGTGGAGAGCTTGATGGCGTCGTTGTATCTCACCAGCTGCGGGGCTCCCAGGATCTCGCCCCCCGGGGTGATGGAGACCTTGGCGCCGCCGCGACGGAAGGTCAGGTTCCCGCCCTCTTCACAGATCTCCCACTGGCCGACGGTGATCTTCGGTGTTCCGCTCATCGGTTCCTGCCTCTCGCGCTGTCGCCGGGTCGCTGCGTTGTGCGACCCCGGCGCTACTGTAAGTTTCGACAGGCTTTGAACGTAGACGAAGCATCTCGGTGTCGCGCCGGTGCCCGAGGATTGGGAGGACAGGATGGCCACTCCGTCGTTCGCCGCCGGGTCGACCGAGGTGATCTTCTTCAATGTCGGGCAGGGCGACTGCACGCTGCTGATCTTCTACGGGGACACCCCGGGGCAGGGGGAACACGCCGTTCTCATCGACTGCGGGAGCTGGACCAAGCCGGGGGTTGACCTGGATGTCGGTGCGACCGGCCCGGACGACACAGTGGCGCGGATCGGAGACAGGCTGGCCGTGCATCTCGGGAAGCTGAGGCACAAGAACGTCCTTGACGTGCTGGTGATGACACACCCGGACAAGGACCACTACAACATGCTGCCGAACATTCTGCTGAACCGCGATAAGAAGCTGCGCTACGAGATTCGGCAGGTGGTGTACGGCGGTTCCCTCGCCAACTACAAAGTTCCCGGAGAGGGTCTGGGGATCTCCATGCGCGACATTCTCGGGAACTGGGGGAAGTATTCGAATTCCCAGGCTCCGGCGCTGGTGCCGGAGCCGTCCCCGAGCCAGCCGCGGCTGCTGCTGCAGGGAGGCCCCGGCCCGAATCCCGCCAGGCTCTACGTGATCGCGGCGAACACCGCCGGCCCTTCGTCGAGCGCCAAGCGCATGAAGCCCAGCCTCCGCAGCGGAGCACGCCTCTCGCGGTGGAGGGTTCCGGTGGAACGGCTGATCGGGCTGTACGGCGGGGCGGGGAAACGTGGCCTGACCGCCGAGAGCGATGCCAACCGGGTCTCGGTCGTGCTGCTGCTGGTCGGCCGGGACCAGAACGGCGCCCGGCAGCGGGTGTTCCTGATGGCGGACGCCGGGCACGAGGTCGAAGACGCCATCATCGGGACGCTGACCGCCGCGGACCCGGGACTCCAACGCACCGGCCGCACCTGGCTGAAGATGGGGCACCACGGAAGCCGGAACTCCACCACGGACGATTGGATGAGGCACATCACCCCCGACGGCCTGCTGGCCAGTGCCGGAACAAGGGCCTTCAGCGGCACCGGAATGCCGAGCTACACCCATCTCAAAAGCAGACTGCTGCTGCGCAAGGGCTTCAATTTCCCCCCGGTGACCGTCACCCCCAAGTCGACGTTCAGGCTCCCCTCGGTGGCGTATTTCGGGGATGACAAAGGAGACTTGCCGCGCGGGATCGACCAGAGATACCGCACCGAGGCCAGCATCGCCGGACTGTCGACCAGCATGTCCTTGCTTCCCGCCCCCGAGGACCGCGAGACCGGCATCGCCAAAGGCGTCGACTGGCACCTGGTCATCGACGCGAATGGCCCGAACACCTACTGGCTCAGCTATGAGTGAGCACGGAGGCGAGGCATGACGCTGTCCGTTGCGGCGCTGCGCGAGCGGCTGGCCGCCAGCGAAGGGGGCGAATTCCGGCTCGGCGCCGGGGAGTTGGGAGTTCCCGCCGTCGAGCAGCTGTTCACCGACCACTTGGGCGGTGGCACGCTGACAGTGACCGGGTGCGAGGCGCTGCCGGAGCAGCTGACAGTGGCCGGGAGTGTCCGGCTGAGGTACCTCGACGCCCCGGTGACGGTGCTGGTCTCCTTCCTGGCCGAGGAGGGGGCGAGCGAGGTGGCGGGCGTGCGGCTGGACGCCGAACTGCCGGGCTGGGAGGTGCCCGCCGGGCACCTGGTGGTGCAGCCCGGGATCCTGCGGACGTTCGGGTTCGACATGCTGTACCTGGTGCTGGACGCCACCCCCGGCCCGGACGGGCGGACGGTGGCCTCGGTCGGGCTCGGGGCGTCGCGTCCGTTCCCCGGGGGCAAGGACGGCGAACTCGCTTACGTGAGCGGGCTGAAGCCGAGGTTCGCCGAGAGCGCCTGGTGCCTCGCCGGCGACTTTCCGCCCGTTCTGCTGCGCGGGCCCGGCGACCTCGCCGGCCTGGTCCCGGGGCTGGACGAGGGGAAGTTCGCGCTGCCGACCGAGTTCAACGTCGGGCCGTTCACCGTCGACGCCCTGTCGGTGGTGTTCGCGCCGGGCACCACCAAGGACTCCGGCCGGCTGCTGTCGGTGTGGGCGTCGGTGGAGTTGAACGCCACCTGGGAGGTCTTTCCCAGGTACTTCGAAGTCACCGGAATGGCCGCCGAGTTCGCCGTGACGGCCGCCCCGCGCGGCTTCGCGGTGAACACGCTGCTCACGGGCTACTTCCGGCTGGTGAAGCAGGTCGAGGTCTTCGCCGAGGTGGTGCTGCCCGGTCGGACCGTCATCGCGCAACTGGAGGAGCCCGTCGCGCTGGCGCCCCTGCTGGCCGACTGGTTCCCCGGGGCCGGGCTTCCCAAGGAGCTGACGGTTCAGTACCTGCGGTTCGAGACGGTCGCCGACCGCGGCAAACCGACGTTCGGGCTGGACCTGGACCTGAGCGGCGTCTGGAAGCCCGTCGACAAGGTGTCGCTCGACGAGCTGACGCTGTCCCTGTTCGTCGTGGATCGGAAGGTCGAGGCGGGCCTGGAGGCGGTCTGGGCGATCGGCGGCGGCCGGATGCTGATCCGGGCCGGGTACGCGAACGGGGTGTGGTCGTTCGGCGGCCTCGGCTCCCAGCTGCGCGCCCGCGACCTGTTCGGCGTCTTCGGCGCGCAGCCTCCCACGCCGCTGGACGGTGTCGAACTGCGGGAGCTGACGGTCGCGTTCGACAGCACCGGCAAACGGATCCAGCTCGGCGGCTCGGTGGCCTTCCCGTTCGGCGCCGCCGACGCGCGACTCACCCTCGACACCGTGCTCACCCGCAAGACCAGCGGCAGCGGGTACGACACGCAGGTCGACGGAACCCTGACCGTCGTCCTGCCCGGGCCGCCGGGCGGCTCCGTCCAGCACGACACGCTGACCGGTGTGCAGTCGGCGGGGCCCGACGTCCTGACCTTCAAGGTCGACTACCGGCAGGCCGACACCGGTTGGACCATCAGCGGCTCCTGGGAATCGGCGAAGGGCGTCGCCCTGACCGCTCTGGTCGCCGCGCTCGGCGTCGAAGCCGGGGACCTGCCGGAGCTGCTGACGCCCGTGCTCAAGAAGCTGTCGGTGCGGTACGACTCCGCGAGCGGAGACCTGCTGCTGACGGCCGAGACCGAACGCGTCGGTTGGGTCTTCTACCAGGTGTCGAAGGGCGGTTGGCGGGTGGAGCCGACAGGCGGGTGACCCCCGGTGCGAGCAGTTCCCCCGGTGGGCACCGGTGACCGCCCGCATGGAGTTCTCACGATCGGGGAGTGGACAGGGGTTCGGCGGGACAAGGATCGAACCGACCGCATCGTCCGGTGATCCCTGGAGGACCGCGTGCGCAAGAGATTGATCGTTTCCGTCGCCAGTGCTCTGAGCCTGTTCCTGGCCGTTCCCGCCTCGGCGGCCGACTTCAGGCCGGGTGCGGACGGCGTGGGAGACCCGTACCTCCCCACCGCCGGCAACGGTGGGTACCGCGTTTCGCACTACGACATCCGGCTGAAGTACCAGCCCGCCACCGACGAGTTGGAGGGCACCACGACCATCCTGGCCACGACCACCGAGAACCTCTCCCGGTTCAACCTCGACTTCGTGCTGAAGGTCTCCGAGGTCCTGGTCAACGGGCGGCCCGCGACCTTCGCCACCAGCGGCGACCAGGAGCTGGAGATCACCCCGGCCCGGCCGCTGCCCAAGGGGACCCCGGTCACCGTGGTGGTGCGCTACAAGGACGTGCCGTCGGCCGCGACGGTGTACGACTACAGCGCCTGGCACCGCACCCCGGACGGCGGCGTGGTGTCCGGCGAGCCCTACGGCTCCACCTGGTGGTTCCCCAACAACGACCACCCGAGCAACAAGGCGACCTACGACGTCTCGGTGATGGTGCCGAACGGCACCCAGGTGGTCAGCAACGGTGTGCTGACCAGCACCGCTTCGCAGGCGGGCTGGACGCGGTTCAACTGGCGCGAGAACAAGCCGCAGGCCACCTACCTGACGACCCTGGCGATCGGGAAGTTCGACATCACCCAGGACACCTCGTCCAAGGGGGTGCCGGTCTACAACGCCTACAGCAAGGACCTCGGGGAGGACGCCGCCGCGGCCCGGGCGAGCGTGGAGCGCACCGGCGAGCTGGTGGACTGGCTGAGCGACTACTTCGGCGCGTACCCGTTCAGCTCGATCGGCGGCCTGGTGCCCAACATCCCGTCCAGCGGCGGCCTGGAGACCCAGACCCGGATCGTCTACGGCCCCGGCCTGTTCGCCGACGGCTCCAACACCTCGGTCGTCGTGCACGAGCTGGCCCACCAGTGGTACGGCGACAGCGTCTCGCTCTCCCGCTGGAGCGACATCTGGCTGAACGAGGGCTTCGCCGAGTACGCGCAGTTCCTCTGGTCCGAGCACGAGAACGAGGGCACCGCGCAGGAACTGGCCGACTACGCCTACGCCCGCTACCCGGCCGACCACGTGTTCTGGACCGTCAAGCCGGGCGACCCGGGGGCCGATCACCTCTTCGCCTGGCCGGTCTACCTGCGCGGCGCGATGGCCCTCCAGGCGCTGCGCAACACCGTCGGGGACGCGACGTTCTTCCGCATCCTGAAGGGCTGGCCCACCGAGCGCCGGTACGGCAACGCCACCGTCCAGGACTTCCAGGCGTTCGCGGAGAGGCTCTCCGGCCGGAGCCTCGCCGACGTGTTCACCACCTGGCTGTTCACCCCCGCCAAGCCCGCCGTCGGACCGGTGCCCAACGCCGCTGCGGCTGCGGGCCGGGGCGACGGGAAGCCGCCGGTGGAACCGAAGTCCTGGAGGAAGATACAGGACACCAACTCCGTTCACGCGGAACGGAAGTGACGGCCCCGCAGTGAAGCACCGGCGGTCCCCGCAGGTACGGCAGGGACCGCCGGCCCGGTCCGCACCGTCCGACGACGGCGGGGCTCAGCCGCCGCAGGACGAGTACGCCGTCACGTCGTCGTGCCTGGGACGATACTGGCTGACGTCGGACTTGTTGATGCTCCAGAGCGTCTCGGAGAACTTCTCGTTCCACTTGTCCCGAAGGAATTCCTGAACCAGTCCCATCAGCCTGCGGCAGTCCGCCTGATGCCCCTTGGGCAGCCCGATCCCGTAGCGGTTTCTCACTCCGAAGACCAGCGGCAGCACCTTGAGCTTCTTCTCGTGCGCCTGGGTGAATCCGTAGAGGATCGAGGTGTCGGTGAAGACGGCATCCGTCTTCTCCGCCAGGAGTTCGTCCACGCAGGCGCGGAAGTTGGGGAGGGTGTGCACGTACCCGGGGACCAGCGGGTTCGGTGCCGGTGAGGCGGCGGTGGAGCCCAGGTTCGGGTCGGAGGTGGTTCCTTGGACGGTGCAGATGTCCTTCGTCGCGACGTCCGCCTTCTCCTGGATGTCGTTGTCGTCGGAACGCACCAGCAGTTGCTGCTGGGTCTCGAGGTACGGGCCGGCGAAGTCGACCGAAGCCTTCCGGTCCGCGGTGATCGAGTAGGAGGCGATGACGAGCTTCACCCGGTTGTCCTTGAGCGCTTCCTCCCGCTGTTCCGACGGAACGTCGACGAGGTTCACCTTGACGCCCAACTTGTCAGCCAGGAAGTTGATCAGCTCGTATTCGAATCCTGAGTTCTTGTAGCCGTCCTTGAAATCGAGTCCGGGCTGGTCGTTCTTCACCCCGATGCTGACAACGCCGCTGAGCCAGGCCTGCTCCGCTGCCGGGGACGCCGCCGGCGGCGTCCGGCTCTGCTGGCAGCCTGCCTGCAGAGCGGTGAGGACCAGAAAGCTCAGGCCCGCCCGAAGGGCTCTTTCGCCGGTGCGGCGATTCATGCATCCTCCCGTGGAACGAATGAGACGGTCCGACGGCCGCGCACCTATCCGAGGGCGGCGTCGAGGTCCAGATGGCAATTCCGGTCCTTGTTCGTGACGGCCACGGTGAGGGGCATCGCCCTGGCGGCGCCGGGCGGGACCTTCACCTCGAAGACGGGCGTGCGCTTCGTGACCGGGAGCGGCCGGCCCGCCGAGTCGCGCACGCTGAGCCCGGTGCCGGGAACGCAGTCCGAACTGGACGGGTTGGTGTCGGAGACCTGGAGCAGCAGGACCGTCGCCCGGTCCTGGGCCAGGTTCTCGACGGTGATCCGTGCGGGATCGCCGGCCGTGTACATCCCCTTGTTGTGCTGGATCCCCAGGCCGACCGGCGGGGTGGCCGGGCGCGGCCGCAACAGCGGCAGGGCCAGGAACGCCACCGCCGCGGCCGCCAGCGCCGTCACCAGGACCAGCACCGTCCGCCACCGCGGTCGACGCACCCCGACCCCGGGCCCGTACTCGACGCCTCTGAGCACCGGCAGGCCGGCGTTCTCGGACAGCCCGAGGAGCGCGCGGAACCGCCTCCGGTCGTCGGCGCCCAGGCGGTCGATGGCCGTGAACGGTTCGAGGGTGAGCGTGCGGACGCCGTCCGCGGGCTGGTGCGTGACGACCACTCCGATCGCGAACTCCCGGCGGTGGCGGCCGGTGAACACCACCGTGCCGGAGGAGCCCGCCCAGACCGAACCGGCCACCGTGCCCGGATGGTCGCGCGGCGTGGCCCGGAGGCTGGCGGTGAGCCGATCCCCGACGGGGCCTTCGGCGGTGAGGATCTCCCCGGCGAGCTGGACCCGGCCGCGGAACCGACTGGGGCTGTCGGGCCGCTTCGGGCCTTCCTTCCACTTGGGGTATCCGAGCCCCTGGCACGGCAGTTGGGCCGTCACAGTGGAATCCACCCGTGCGACACGCACCCGCGGTGCCTCGGGCGCGCCCTCTTCGAGCAGTTCCAGGACGGCGAGATCGACATCGTCGGCACCTGCGGCCACCCGCCGCGCGGAGTACTCCTGGCCACCCCAGAACCGCACCGACACCGGCCCGGGCCCGACGGCGTGATTGGCCGTCAGCACGTGCCTTCCACCGATGCAGTACCCCGACGAGACCTTCCACTTGGCTGCGGTCTCTGTTCCGAAGTTGTACAGAACCTCAACCGCGTACCGACTCTTGGGCATTGGCGTCAGGGCCGGACGTCGCTGGTCCGTGAGACGAACACGGGCTCATCGTCCGGCCCGAGCGGCGCACCGAGTTGCAGGGTCACGGTCTGAACCGTCTCACGGCTGTACCCGGTGTCCGTCCCGAGTTCCAGCACCCAGAACTTGGCCTTCCCGGAGGCCTCGGCGTCCACCGTGACGGCGACCTGGAACTCCAGGGCCACGCCCTCCACCGGAAAGCGGATCTGCTGCCCGCCGGCGGCCAGCACCGCATCGGAGAGCTCCTGGTGGAGTGCGGTCACAGCCTCGGTCAGCCCGATCTTCCTGCCCAAATCGCCAACCCCCTCATGGATTCTTTCGGTGGATCATACGGGCCCGTACCATCCCCTGGGATCCCCCCAAAAGCCTGAAACCGGTGACACATAAGGAAATTGACGCACCATCAGATGATCAACCCCCGGCCGCCGTGTCTGCCGTGTCACCGGCCGTTCGCGCTTCCGGTCTGCGGTGGCGATGCCCGGGATGCCATCGAGGAAGGCGCCGAACTCGGCACGGGTGCGCACCGGCTGACGGTGATTTCTCCGGCGGTTGGTCCGCGAAGCTCACCGTCATGTGTGCCTGTGCGTGAAAGCCTTCCTGCGCCCCGTCGTTGACGGATGCTCAGTGGGCCGTGATCGAGCCGCCGCTGCCGCGGCGCGATCCGCGCGGGGCGGACCGACCGCTGAAGCTCCCACGTCGGCTGATCGTGGACACCGTGCTGTACCTGCCCGTCAGCGGTTGTGCGCGAAGGCCGGCTCCGCACGCCTCGCCCCGTGGGAGGCGGCCCACCGGTGGTTTCGCGCCTGGGCCGCCGACGACACCTGGGGCCGGGGCCGGGGCCACGACGCGTCGCACGACCGGGTGCGTGTGACGGGCGGACGACTGGGGGTTGTCTCCGGTAGAACCGGGATGCTTCACTGGCGCCCGTGACACCGGCCGCCACCGTTTCCCCCTCCGTGCGCCCCGATCGCCGAGACGGACCGGGAACTGACCGGCGACCAGGTCATCGCCGCCGTCGATGCCGCGGGGGACGCGGGCGTCCGGCACGTCGACACCGCGCCGCTCCACGGGCTCTCCGAGCGCCGCTTCCGCCGCGTCCGGACCGGCCGGCCGCGCGCCGAGTGCACCGGCAGCGCCAAGGTCGGCCGCCTGCTCGCGCCGTACCAGGGCGGCCGGCGCGGCCTGGACGACGGCGTCCGCACCCTCGCCACCCACCGCCGGGTCCGGGACTTCACCGCCGACGGCATCGGCCCCGACCGGATCACCCGGTGCTGATCCACGACCCCGAGCACCACCGCGGCCCCGCCCCGGGCCAGGGCTACCCGCCCCGCGTGAGCAGTGTGTCGGCGCGCTCGACGTCTGCGTGCTGCACCGCTTCGCCGTCGAGCCCGAGGACGACACGGTGATGGTGCCCATCCGCTGCACCCGGCTCGACCACTCCGCGCTCGCCCGGCCGCGGCCGCGGCCGCTGCCGCTGTGCGAGCGGCGCGCCGTTGACGTTCGCAAGGTCGGTGCCGTCAGCAGTGGCCTGCTCGCCCACGACCGCCCCCGCCCTGGGCTGCGCCTCACCTACCTGCCCGCACCCGTCGGCCTGCTTCTCGCCTCCGCCCTCCCACGGCTGGACACCCCGGCATGCTCAGCGCCGCCCGCTATCTGACGCTCCCGCCGGAGGTCCGCGCCGTCGGCCTGGCCGTCACCGGTGTCGGCCGGATCGTCGGCCAGCGCGCCTCCCGCAGCCGACCCGCCCCCGCCGGGTACGCGGGCGTGCTGGTCACCGAGGGCACGAGCCGGCTCGAACGGGCCGACCGGCCCGGTCCGTTCGAGCTCGGCCCGGGATCGTTCTTCTGGCTGCCGCCCGGCACCGCCCACGGCTACGGGCCCTCGCCCGGCGCCTGGTCCGAGTACTGGGTGCTGTTCGAGGGCCCCGCCACCGCCGCCTACGAGGCCGCCTACGAGGCCCTCGGCCAACTCGCCGCCGGACCGGCCGTCCGCACTCCCCAGGACGTGCCCGCGCTGCTCGACCAGTTCGAGCGGCTGCTCCTGCTCGCCTCCCGTCCCGAGTCGCCGGCCGTCCAGTTGACCGCCGCCGCGACCCTGCACACGCTGATCGCCGCGCTCGGCGCCCCCGCCGAGGAGGACCTTGCCGCCCGGGCCGTCCGCCTCCTGCTGGAGGAGTCCGCCGCCCCCGTCCGCCTCGCCGACGCGGCCCGCCGCCTCAACATCTCGCACGACACCCTGATCGCCCTGGTCCGCCGCCGCACCGGCACCACCCCGAGCGACTTCCTCACACGCCACCGCCTCAGCCGCGCCAAGTCCCTGCTCGCCACCACCGACCGCACCGTCGCCGCGATAGCCCGCGAGGTCGGCTACCCCGACGCCGCCTACTTCACCCGGGTCTTCACCCGCCGCACAGGCCTCTCCCCGTCCGCTTTCCGCCGTCAGCAGCACCCCTGACGCACCACCGATCGCTCACCCGTTCGGTGGGCGGCAGCGGGACTGTCCACATGGACGAGGCCGACGCCACCGATCCCCCGGCGCTCCCGTCGACCCGGGGCGTCGGGGCTGCGCACGCCGGTCTTCGCGGCGGGCTCGAAGAGGGCCTCGGCGGAGTGCTCCTCACCGAGTCGACCGCGTCCGGAGACGTCGAGTCCGGCAGCCCCTGCCGTATCGAGGGGTTCTGCGCGTTCGGCGGCGGGCAGGGGGCCTGGACGCCGAGGGCCGGGGCCGGGGGCTCACAGGCCGTCCTGGTCGTGCCAGTGGTGCTGCCAGCGCCGGTCGATGGCTTCGGAGGCGGACTGATAGCGGATGTCGGTGGAGAGCCTGAACTGCCCGGCAGGGACCCGGTTGTCGAGCGAGGCGTGGAGGATGTGGACGTTGTGGATCATCACGTCGCCGGCCTCGAAGTCGGCGACCAGCCAGCGCGCCCCGTGCTCCTCGGCGAGAGCGGGCAGGTCGGCGGTCACCGAGGCGGCGGGCCGCTTGAGGACGCCCTCGGCCTCCTGGCGCTGGATCTCGCGGTGGCTGCGCTCCAGGTAGATCAGCGGGCCGCGGCTGACCGGGACGTCGCCGAGCGGGATCCAGGCGGACACCACCCGGTCGCTGCCCTCGCGCAGGTACACCAGGTCGTAGTGGGCCTGGGTGGCGGCGCCGATGCCGGTCCGACCGGGACCGACATGCCGGATGATCTTGCGGCGGTGCAGGTGCAGGTCGTCCGATCCGAGCAGCCACTGGAAGAAGGCCACCAGCTTCGGGTGCCGGCACAGCGCCTCGTACGCGGGGCCGGGCACCACCTCGCCGAACAGGGTCTCGCGCATCCGGCCGCGGTCCAGTTCGGCCGCCGGGGCGGCGACGCCGTCGACCGGGTCGCTGCCGGGGACGGTGAGGCCGCTGGGAGCGAGCGCGGCGAAGTAGTAGCGACGGAATTCGAGCACGGCCTTTGGGTCGAGGAAGCCCTTCAGGAACAGGTAACCGTCGCGCAGGAAGCGGTCCAACACGGCCTCGCGGTTGGACAGTTCGTGCTGCGGAACAGGCTGGAGCGGACCCAGGCGGTGCGGCGCCGGGTCGAGTCGGTGGCCGTTCGAGGTGAGCGGCTGTTCGGCGAGGGCGTTGATCATGCCGTCCATCCTGGCGACCGGTGACAGCTCGGGCCATACACGAAATCGGCCCCGGCTTGGACTTCCTCCGATCCTCGCCCACGGTCCGTCCTCACATCCGTCACGGTAAGCACCGTCGCAGTACCAACGACGGCACTGAAAACGGTCGGAGTGGAACGTCTGCGCAGCCGCCGGCCATCCCAGCGCGGGATGCCGGCGAAGGCCGGCAAACGTGCGCGATTGCCGAGGAGCTCACCCGCCGGAGTTGTCGCCCCTCCCGCCCGTCACCTGGGCCGATGACGGCCGCGAGTGAGCGGAGCGGCAGTCAGAAAAGTCAGCAAGGAGTCAGCGTTCATCCGCCCACAGCCTGCAGACCGGCACGCAGACGGGAACCGGCGCGGTGTCGGCGTTCGTCGCGGAGATGCCCGCGGAAGGCGAACGCGACCCCCGGTGCGTATGCCGAGGGCGGTCGCGGAGCACCCTTCGCACCTCGGTGTCCGTGACCGCCCCGGGTCCGGCCGCACCAAACGACCCCTCACCAGGCCCGACGATGACCCGGCCGCCGTTTAGGCATGGCCGCGCTTCCCGGCTAACGTCCCGCCCATCCCCACCCCCGGCGGCAGCCGTCAGCACCCGCCCGGAGCGGGCCCACCCCATCTCGGAAGGCCACCATGACCAGCAGCTACACCCTCCACCGAGGCGACGCCCTCACCGTCCTGAAGTCCCTGCCCGACGAGTCCGTCAACGCCGTCATCACCGACCCCCCGTACAACAGCGGCGGCCGGACGAGCTCCGAACGCACCAGCCGCGACGCCCGCGCCAAGTACGTGACGTCCACCTCCGCCCACGACCTCAAGACCTTCCCCGGCGAGAACCGCGACCAGCGCTCCTACCGCTCCTGGCTCACCGAACTGCTCACCGAGTCCTACCGGGCCAGCACCGAACACTCCGTCGCCGTGGTGTTCAGCGACTGGCGACAGGAGCCGACCACCAGCGACGCGCTGCAAATGGCCGGCTGGACCTGGCAGGGCACCATCCCGTGGATCAAGCCCGCCAGCCGCCCGCGCAAGGGCGGCTTCAAGCAGTCCGCCGAGTTCATCACCTGGGGCGTCAAGGGCACCCTCGACCACAGCCGCAACCTCTACCTGCCCGGCCACTTCATCGCGTCCCAGCCCCGCAAGGACCGCGTCCACATCACCCAGAAGCCCCTGGAGGTCATGCGGGAGATTGTGCGGATCTGCCCCGAGGGCGGTACCGTCCTCGACCCGTTCACCGGCAGCGGCTCCACCGGCATCGCCGCCCTGCGTGAAGGCCGGCGCTTCATCGGCGTCGAACTCTCCCCCCACTACGCCGACATCGCCGAACAGCGGCTGCGCGCCGAGCTCACCCAGGACGACTTCGAGCTGGCCGGACCGGAGGCATGACGGTGAGAACCTCTGCCGGCCGGTACCCGGAGATGCAGACACGAAGAGGCGGCTGGAGCGCGATGCTCCAGCCGCCCTTTCGCGGCTCGACCGCTTCCCCGAGGTCGACACCCTGCTGTACGAATCCGGCGGCGACAACCTCACGCTGACCTTCAGTCCCGCCCTGGTCGACGTCTTCGTGTTCGTGCTGGACACTGCGGAGGGCGAGAAGATGCCCCGCAAGCGGGGCGGCATCACCGAGTCCGACCTGCTGGTCATCAACAAGATCGACATTGCGCAGTACGTGCGCACCGACATCCAGGTCATGGAGTCCGACGCGCACAAGGTTCGCGACGGCAAGCCCGTCATCCTCACCAACTCGCTCCAGGGCGTGGGCATCGAGGAGCTTGCCTCCTTCCTGGGGGCCTGTCGCAAGGCGCTGATCTGACATGACCGTCGCTCCGCCCCGGCCGACGACCGAGCGGCCCATCGAGACCCGTCAGGCTCCCCGACATGTCCTCAATGACATGATCTCCATCCCGTCGCGGCCTGCCCCGTCGGCCGCCTCCCCGCGGAGGTGGCCGACTGGGCAGGCCGGCCTGACACCCTTGCGCCAGGTTCGCCGGCCAAGGTCGGCATCCTCGACTTCGAACTGCGCGACGGCCGCAGCGAGCTGGTCGAGCGGTACCAGAAGACCCCGCTGCAGATCATGCGTCCGCTACGGCTCGACCCCGCCCGCCCCGGCGACGCCTACGTCTTCCTGATGGCCACCGGCGGCGGCATCACCCAGGCCGACCGCTACCGGATCGACGCCCGCTGCGGCCCCGACACCCGGGTCCACCTCACCACCCAGGCCGCCACCAAGGTGTTCCGGATGGAACAGGACTACGGGACCCAGGCCGTCAACCTGCGGGCCGACGAGGGCGCGTACCTGAAGTACCTGCCCGACCCGGTGATCCCGTTCCGCGACTCCCGGTTCTACCAGCGCACCACCGTCTCCGTCACGCCCGATGCCACTGTCGTGCTCAGCGAGACGATCACGGCCGGCCGGCTTGCCCGCGGCGAACGCCACGACTACCGGGCTGGCCACCGACTTGGAGATCACCCGGCCGGACGGCACCCTGCTGGTTGTCGACACGCTGCGCCTGGTCCCGGGCGGCGAACGGAGCGTCGTCACTGGGCCCGCTGTCTTCAGAGGACATGACCATCTGGCCACCTTGTTCGCCGTCAGTGACCTGCGGCCGGCCGCCGAGATCGCCGACACCCTGCACCGCGCCCTGGACGGACAGGGCCTGTGCTACGGCGTCTCCACCCTCCCCGAGGACAGCGGCGCCTGGCTGCGCCTGCTGGAGGACAGCCCGATCCGCACCGCGGCCGCGCTCGACGCCGCCTGGCGGGCCGTCTGCCTGCTGTTCACCGGCGCACCGGCGCCCGCCCTGTGCAAGACCTGACCACCGTGGACCGGAGCTGCTCGGTGGGCCGCACAGCAGCAGGGCGGCCCACCGGCCAACCGGTGCACGGGACGTTTCGGTCACCCCTGCCCTCCCGTTCGACAAGGAACTGCTGAGGAAGTGCCCACCACCTTCCAGATGGGCTTCGCGATCGTCACCGTTGCCCTGATCAGCGGCTCCGTCGCCGACCGGGCCCGGATGCGCGGCTGGCTGGTGTTCGTCCCGCGCTGGCTGCTGGTCGTCTACGCGCCCGCCGCACACTGGGTGTTCGCCCCGGACGGCTGGATCCACGACAAGCTCGGCACGCTCGACTTCGCCGGCGGCCTGCCCGTCGAACTCAACTCCGGCGCCGCCGGACTGGCCGTCGCGATCGCGCTGCGCGGCCCCCGCGACTGGGCCCGGCGGGAGGAACGGCCCAACAACATCCCGCTGGTGGTGATCGGCGTCGGGCTGCTCTGGTTCGGCTGGTTCGGCTTCAACTCCGGCTCGGCGCTCAGCGACCAGGGCACCGCCGCCGCGGCCTTCCTCAACACCCAGCTCGGGGGCGCCGCCGCGATGGTCACCTGGCCGCTGGTCGAGAAGTGGCGCACCGGGAGGGTCAGCACCACCGGCGTGGTCTCCGCGGGCGTGGCCGGCATGGTTGCCATCACCCTCGCGTGCGGCGAGATCAACTCGCTGGGCGCGGTGATCACGGGCCTGGTGGCCGGCCTGGTCTGCGCCTTCGCCGTCACCCTCAAGTACCGCTTCGGCGTGGACGACACCCTCGACGTGGTCGGCGTGCACGGCGTCGGCGGCGTCACCGGCCGCGAGGGCCTGTTCTACGGCGGCGGCTGGAGCCTGCTCGGCCAGCAGGTGCTCGCCGTGCTCGCGGTGGGAACCGTTCCTGCTCAGCTAGATCCTCGCCAAGCTCGTCGACTTGACGGTCGGCTTCCGGGCCGCCGCCGAGTACCAGCACGTCCCCGGCGAGGAGGCCGAGAACGAATACGACACCTTCACCGCCGAACGCCTCGGCATCTTGGTCAGCACCGACGCCGTCCGCAGCGACAGCGAACTCGTCCACAAGATCGCCGAGTTGCTCGGTATCCGCCGCCAGGACTGACAGCCAGTCAGTCCGTGCGACAGGCGGCCAGAAGGACCACGACGTCGTCTCGAGTCGGACCAGTCTCCGCGAGGGAAACGACGCGGTCGGCCAGCGCTTCGAGCGCGGGTGCGGCATCGGAGCCTCGATCGAACAACACCCTCGCGGCGGCTAGGCCGTTTCTTTCCGATCATCGGATCGTTGGTCTGATGTGTCGTTGACTGATGCCCAGTGGGCGCGGATAGAGCCGTTGTTGCCGGATCGGACGCCGAAGCGGGGTGGGCGGTGGCGTGATCACCGGCAGGTGATCGACGCGATCGCGTTCAAGTACCGCACCGGGACGCCGTGGATGGACCTGCCCGAGCACTTCGGGTCGTGGAAGGGCGCCCACAACCGGCTGCGGAAATGGGCTGCCGACGGCACGTGGGAGCGGGTCTTCACCGCCCTGCTCGCCCAGGCCGACGCCGAGGGCGACCTCGACTGGGTCGTCGCGGTCGACTCCACGATCGTGCGCGCCCACCAGCACGCCGCCGGAGCCCGTCAAAAGGGGCCCCGGCCGGCGAGCCGCCCGACCATGCCCTCGGACGCTCCCGCGGCGGACTGACCACCAAGGTCCACCTCGTCGCCGACGGCCGCTGTCGACCACTGGCGTTCGTCCTCACGCCCGGCCAGGCCGGTGACGCGCCTGCGTTCGAGCACGTCATGGCCCGGTTGCGGGTGCCCCGGCCAATCGGCCGCCCCCGGACCACGCCGGATGTGGTCCTGGCTGACAAGGCGTACTCGTCCCGGTCGATCCGACACCGCCTGCGTCGGCGCGGGATCCGGACCGTGATCCCGCAGCCCGCGGACCAGGCGGCCAACCGCACACGGCGGGGCAGCAGAGGAGGCCGCCCGCCCGGCTTCGACCGCGAGGCCTACAAGCAGCGCAACACCGTCGAACGGTGTATCAACAAGCTCAAACAGTGGCGCGGCCTGGCCACCCGCTACGACAAGACCGCCACCATCTACCTCGCCGGCCTCCACCTCGCCGCCATCTTCATCTGGTCAGCAAGATGATCTAAAAGAAACGGCCTAGTTCCTCCGTCAGACGGGCCAGCGCGGCGTCGTACGGGACGCCGGGCTGCTCGACCAGCCCGTCGGTGAACAGCACCAGCGCGTCCCCTGGCTCGAACCTCACCGTCTCAGCCGGATACCGCTCGTCGGGATCGAGGCCCAGCACCAGCCCGCCTGCCACCTCCAGTACCCGGCAGGTTCCCCCTGCGGGGAGCATCAACGGATCGGGGTGGCCTGCTCGAACGATCGTGGCGCGGTGGGCCACCGGGTCGAGCTCCGCGTAGCAGGCGGTGGCGAGCAGTTCGGTCTCCAGGTCGCAGAGCATCCGGTTCGTGTGCGCGACCACGTCCGACGGTCCGTGGCCCTCCGACGCGTATGCGCGGACGGCCGTCCGCATCTGTCCCATCACGGCCGCGGCGCGGGCATTGTGACCTTGCACGTCGCCAACCACCACCCCAGTGCGCCCGCTGGGGAGCGGGATGGCGTCGTACCAGTCCCCGCCCACGTTGAGGCTGTCGGTGCCGGGCAGGTAGCGGACTGCGACCACTGTCCCGGGCGCCGGGCGGAGAGTGCGTGGCAGCATCATCTCCTGAAGGTCCGCCATCCGGCGCTCGTTCTCCTCCACCAGCTGTGCCCGGGCGAGCGACTGCGCCAGGATGCCGGTAAGACCTTCGAGTTGGCTGCGCTGCTCGTCGTCGAACCGCTGCGGAGCGGTGTACGACAGCGTGCAGGTCCCGACCGGCCCCATCGCCGTGCTGAGCGGGACGACGGCCCAGGCCCGATGCTGCGGCGCGGGACGAAGCGCCGGCGCGGGATAGGCCGCGAGATACTCAGCGGGGGTACGGATGTACTGGGCCACGCCAGTGCTCAGAGCGGTGGAGATCGGCGTGGCGAACTCTGCACCAGCCAGGCGCTTCAGTACCTCGGGTGGATAGCCGCGTGCCGCAGCCAGGGTGAGCCGGCCGCTGTTGTACAGATGAATCGCCAGAGCGTCGCAGGCCAACTGTGGCAGGACCGTGCTGACCATGACGTCGGCGACATCCTGCACTCGCAGTGCACCTGCGAAGCCTGCCGTCGCGGACCGGGTGAGCCGCCTGCGCTCCTCGTCGACCGTGCAGTCCCGTACGACCCCCGCCACGGCCAGCGGCTTGCCTTGGCCGTCGAAGCGGACCTTGCCCCTGGCTTCCACCCAGCGGACGGCGTTGTCCGGCCGCACGATACGGTGCCGGGCCGTGTAACTTCCGCTGCGGAATCCCGCCCTGACGGCGGAGTCGACCAGAGCCTGGTCCTCGGGGAGGACGGCGGCGGTGAAGTCGGAGATGCGGCCGCGGACCACCCGGGGATCGCGACCGAAGATCCTGCACGCGCGTTCGTCCCAGATGAGCGCGCCGGTCTGCACGTACCACTCGAAGGTGCCGAAATCGGCGCTGGTCATGGCCTGTTCGAGACGGGAGTGCCGGTGGTCCACCTGCAACAGCTCGGCCCGGGGGGAGGCCGGGGGAGCCGCCGGGCCGAAACGGGTGCGCACAGCGGCATGATGCGCGCAGATGGTGGCCAGTGACGACATCGTCTCCCGGTCGGCCGTCGAAGGAGGGTCGGTGCCTCGGAGTTCGAGAAGCAGCGCGCCGGCGCACCGGCCGTCGACCAGAAGGGGAAAAGCGGCGAACGAGATATGTGAGGCACGTCTGTCCGTACCCGTGGCGGAGACCGTCGCCGAACTCTGATGCACCGGCCGTCCTTCCCGAGCGGCGATGGCGACCGGGTACGGGGAGTCGGGCGGCAGGGTGCGGTAGGCGTCCGCGTCCGCGCGGTCGTACCCCTGGACGGCCCCGAGTTCCAGCCAGCCGTCCGGTTCGGCCAGGTACACCATGCTCGCGGTCACCCCGAGCCGGTCGAGTAGGGGCTTGGCAGTCGACAGCACGTTGTCCAGACCTGCCGCGCCGAGCAATCCGGCTGCCAGATCCAGTCTGTCGTCCGTTGTCATGAAGCCCACCTCGCCGCCCACTCTGGGGGACCGTCTTCACGGGCCTGCGAAATGCCTCAGACGATTCGCCGAGAATTCCTCTTGCTGTCCGCTCCGGACCTCCGGGCGACCGATCCAGGGGCGGAGACAGCCGTGTCCGTGTCGTTCTCCTGTGCGCTGGCCGTGCCACCGGTGCCGCTCTCCAGGATTGAGACGATGGAAAACAGCGAGAAGCAGATGCAACCGAGGCCGACCAGGACCCGGGCCGCGACGATCACCGCAGGGTCGGCGGACTCGAACAGGAACGAGGAGAGGAACAGGCACAGCAAAGCGGTGCCGACCGGAATCAGTGGAACGCGGTTCGCCAGCGGAGCGGCCCGACGCCACACCAACGCCAGCAGCAGCACCTTGCTGAGGATGCTCCAGCAGATCAGTCCGAGGCCGATCAGGACGAACAGCGCGGCCAGTTGGGCCGGCCGCGTGTGCACAGCGAGGGCGGTCACGGCCCAGGCGATGCCGGCAGCTCCGCAAGCGGCAGCCAGGCCGGGCCACCGGACCCGGTCCCGGGCCGAGTAGGTGTTCTGGATCTGCCGCAGGATGCTGGCCACCAGTCCGATCAGACAGGTGCAGATGAGGGCCAGCCCGGCCATGACGTGCCCGGCGGTGAACCGCCCGTCCCGCTCTCCGCCGCCCCCGCCGGCCAGCAGCACGATGGCCCACACCCACGTGATCACCGCAGCCAGAACCGGGAGCACCAGCAGAGCGCGGACGGCGAACGGGCGGAAGGGCGCCGGTGACAGTGGCGGTGAGCCCTCGGGCAGCGCGGAGTTCTCGGTGATCTTCACGAACCGGGTGGAGACCGTGGCGACACACGAGACGCAGACACAGATCATGCCGAGCCCGAAGACCACGTGCCCGGCGATGAAGTCGGGTGCCGGCCTCGGAGTCTCGGTGAGTAGCGAGAGACCGTATCCGATGGCGACACCGCTCACCGCTAACCCGAACGTCGGGTACATCGCCCGGTCCAGCGCGGTGAAGCGGCCGATGAGCTGCCTGATGATCGTCGCGGCCGTCGCGAAGAGACACAGGCAGATGGTTGCCAGGAAGACGAGCACCAGGCCCGCGACGCGGGCACTCGGTCCAGAGGCGTGGGCGAGGACGTAGCCGCCGAGAGCGGCCGACACCGCGCCCATCAGGACAGGTATGGCGCGGAACAGGACGCTGATCTTGTAGTTCATCAGGCCTCCTGGAGATGACGTTCGCCATCATCCTCAGGCCAGTTCGCTTCGAGTGCCACTGGGACACAGGCGGCCCGACCTTGGCCTCCGGGCGCGCCGATCCCGCTGGTCGGGACCTGCTCCTACGGCCTTTCGCGCAGGCCCGCGGACCACTTCTGCTCGACCTTGCCGAACTTCCAGAACGCCATCGCGGCGGCCCAGGTGACCACGAACAGGCCGACGATCAGGTAGCCGACCAGGTTGAGGTCGAGCGATTCGATCCAGCCGACCGGGCCGCTGGTGATGTCCAGCTTCTCGGCCAGCAGGCCGACCAGCTCGATCACGGTCGATGTCCTTGAACGTCGCCCCGGGCGTGGACTCGTACAAGGCCACGGCATCGGCCCTGAACTCGTCCGAGTAGTCCTTCATCGTCATCGGTGGTGTTCTCGCTTCCTCCGGATCAAGCAGATCCAGTATCAGCGTGTCCACCCAGCAGGGCGAAGGCCCCGGTGCCGGTCCTCCTGTGGCAGGCCGGAGCGACGAGGCGGAATCTGGAGAGGGGCGCGGATCAGCACAACGAGCTGTCGCGGGCATCGGTCGTGACCGAGGCAAGGGACTCCGATTCCGGGAACCGCGCATTGCGCGTGGACATCCGAGAGCACGACAGAGGAGGAGCGATGAGTGGTCCCGTGGTGGTGGGAGTGGACGGCTCCGAGCGGGCTCTGCGCGCGTTGATGTGGGCCGCGAGTGAGGCGGCACTCCGCGAATGCCCCTTGCTGATCGCCCACGTACTGCCGGAATGGCAACTGGATTTTCCCTTCTTCCCGCCTGGACGCTGGGACGGCCTCAGGCAGCAGGGCGCGGAGATCCTGACTGAAGCGGTGGCGATGGTGGAGGAGGGCCACCCGGGGGTGGAGGTGGGATCCGACCAGGTGTCAGGCTCGCCGGCCGAGGTACTTCGGTCTGCAACCGAACGAGCGCGGCTCATGGTGCTCGGCGCCCCACGCGAGGGCGGAGTCGGCAATCTCCTCGCAGGGTCGGTGAGCCTCCAAGTAGCGAGCCACGCCGCCTGCCCGGTCGTCGTGGTCGGCGAAATCGTGGCTGGCCACGACCGGGTCCTGGTCGGAATCGACGACTCAGAGTCCTCGAACGCGGCTCTGCAATTCGCGTTTGAGGAAGCTTCTCTTCGTGGCGCCCGTGTTCACGCCGTTCGTGCCTGGAAAATGCCCAGCATGATGAAGTCGTCCGACCATGCGATCGCTCCGGACGCGCTGGAGGCGGAACTACTCCGGCTGATCGAGAAGCAGCTTGAGCCGCTGCGCGAACGGTACCCGTCCGTCCAGGTCGAGACGACCGCGGCCCAGGGCAAGGCGGTGGACGAACTGGTCCGCGCCTCGGAGCAGGCCGATCTGGCAGTGGTCGGTTCACGGGGGACAGGCGGCTTCCACGGCCTCGCCCTCGGATCGGTCAGCCACGGTCTGCTCCACTACAGCATCTGCCCCGTGACAGTCGTGAGGACGTAGCCGGCCCTGTCGCTGATTGATGTGTGATGGTGGTGGCATGAACGATCGAGTTTCGAGTAACTCCGAACCTGTGCGTGTCGTGGTGGCGGCCCCTGGGACGGGTCGTGTGGTGCACACGGTGCAGAACCTGGTGGCCGCGGCGGACTGCGCTGTCGAGGTCGAAGTCGTCGCGTACGGGGGCGGGCTCGACCTGCTGTTGCGGGATGATCCGGCTGAGGACACTGCGCGACTGGTGGAAGCCGGTGCTCGCCCGCTGGCCTGCGCCAACGCTCTTGCAGGCCGCGGTCTGACGGCCGATGCGCTCATGCCTGGGGTCCGGGTGGTGCCGGCTGCCGCGTGGCATCTGGCGTTGCGTCAGTACGAAGGGTGGTCACTCGTCCCGGTACTGTGACCGGCTGAGGCGGGCGACGACCGCGGCGTGGTCTGCCCACTGTTTCGGGTCCACGCCCCCCGTCCCGCCGTTCGAGCGGTCCCAGTACTTGATTGCCGATCAGGTGGAACGTGACGCCGAACGGTCGTAGTACCGGACCGAACCGGTCGGCCAGCGCCGGTCGGCCGACTCGGCCGTCGTGGGTGCGGACGTCGTCAATGAAGAGTGCGGCGAGGGCGGGCAGGTCACGGCTGTCGAGTGCGAGGGCATATCGGGCGGCCAGCTGGCGGATCTTCTCGATGGCCTCCAGTCTGGCCACCTGGACTTCCAGATCAGGTCGGTCATCGGTCGGGGTGCTCGAGCGGGGAGGGTTCGGCGAACCGGGTCTCGGGCAGTCGGCCCTCCTGGACGGCCGCTCGATTCGCTCGGGCGCGGCTTGCGTTCACTCACCCCGCACCGGCCCAGACCGGACGGACTCCGGCCTCGCCCACACCATCAGGTGACAACAGAACCGGTCAAATACTCACGAACCACCCTCTGAACAATTGCACGGCCCGCAGGTCTACTCGGCCCCGAACGACGGCAGACCACAGCCACCGTTCGGGGATCCGAATCTCACCGGAGGCGTAGAACCGGATGACCTGTCTGTGCGCCCGGCACTGTTCGCGCCTAGGGTCGGTGGTATGGAGAAGGACGACCAACCGGATCCGCTGGACTACCCGCTTTCCATGGCGAACGAGCGGACGTTCCTGGCATGGATCAGGACGGCCTTGGCGCTACTTGCAGGTGGAGTGGCGCTGGACCAGCTGGCACCGGATCTCGCACCGGCTCCGGTACGGACGGCACTGGCGATGGCGCTGGCGCTGGGAGGGGCCGTCCTCGGAGTCGCGTCCTATCGCAGGTGGGCGCAGACGGAACGCGCGATGGAGGCGGGTGATCCGCTGCCGACCGGCCACATCATGCTCGTGCTCACGATCTGCGTGGTTGCGGCGGCGGTCGTCTTCTCGGTGTTGCTCGTAGGCTGGTCGCGGTGAGCAGCGGCGGTGGCCGCAGCCTCCTCGCGTGGAGCCGTACCGCGCTGGTTCTCTCGCTGAATGCACTGCTGGTCCTGCGAACGGGTCTCATCGGCGATGAACCGGGCCTGCTGGCCGTCGGTGCGCTGTTGGCGCTGGCGGCGTTGGGTTTCTGCATTCTCAGCATGCGGGGGAACGCTGCGGTGGCCGGTTTGTGGCCGGTCCGGCTACTGACTGCCGTGATGGTGGTAGCAGCAATCGGTACGGCATGGTGCGCGCTGGTGGAGCCGAGGCGTTGAGATGCATGCCTGCCGCGTCACATCTCGCCGGCCGAGGCGGCACGGCGTGGCGGAACTTCCGTGGTCACCGATCCAGATGTCAGTGGAAAGTCAGCTACGGGCAGGGGCATTGGCGCTGAGGAAGGTGCGGACATCGGGGAGGGCACCGTCGTTGAGCAGCAGGAAGCCGTGGTTCGCGCCGGGGTAGGTCTTGAGCTGCTTGACGGGGGCGATGGCCGTGTCGTGCAGCCCCTTGGCGAACTCGGGGTAGCGGCCGTCGCCCTGCTCCGCGGCGAAGAACGTCGGGACGGTGCTGGTGAGGACGGCCTTGGCGGCGTTGGACTCGCCGGGGGCGGCCTCGGGTGAGCTGAGCGAGACCACGGCCTTGATCGGCAGCGGAGCGTTCGCCGCATCGGCCGCGGCCTCCAGCGAGGCGCTCGCGCCGTTGGAGGCGCCGATCAGGACGACCGAGGTGACGCCCTTCGACTTGAGCAACCCGATCGCGGCCCGCACGTCGGACGCCCCGCCGCCGTTGACCATGAAGCCGATCACCGCGTATCCGGCAGCGGTGAATTCGGCATAGTGCGGCTGCCAGTCGCACAGCGAGCCGCCGGCCTGGGGCGCGAACACCACGCCGACAGTGGCCTTGCCGACATCCGAGCCCCGATAGTACGCGCCGATGTTGCCGCCGTCGACGGTCAGTCGGATCGACCCGGCAGCGGCCTGTTCGACCGAGAGACATCCGAAGGTGTCGGCCTTCTCCGCCGGTGCGGCCGTCGTCTTCGAGTCGGAGCTGCATCCGGTGGAGGCCAGTAGCAGGACCGCGGCGAACCCGAGCGCGGGCATGGCGAAGCGCTTCACGTGCGTTGTCTCCCCGTGAGTGAAACCGGGGACGAGCCCGGCATGGAATGTGATCGGAATCTACGGAGCACCCCGGACTGGCGTCAATGGTCTGTACCAAAGTGTGAGCTGCGATCACCTGTGGCGAATGGCAACGGAGTTGACGCTGGCGGAGGCGGCTGGGGATGAGCCTGAAGGAAGTGTCGGACCTCGGAGCAGGACAGCAACGTTCGTCCGGTGCCGGAGCGACTGGACCACGAACTCTGCTTATCGGTCTTTGAGTCCGAAGGAGCGGTGGCGACCTTGCGGAGCGCAGCGGCATCGCGATCGACGAAGTGCCACGCCGCCGGTCCATCCCGGTGTGACCGTCACGTGAGTAGCTCGTCAGTGCGGATGTGGGGGCATCTGCGGCGGGTTCGTCGTACTGATCATCGAAGGACACTGGGACCGCGACTCACGTCGGGTAGGGTCAGCGGGCCGATTTCGACAAGGACAGAGGAGAGGCGATCCGAGGCGTCGGTGAAGTAGCCACTGCGGGCGGCGGTCGTGGCCGGCTGTACCGCGGATGTCGCTCTGGTCGTTGTGCCCGTGGCGCATGCCACGCCCTCGTAAGGGAGGGGCTGCCGCTACCACTGCACCAGTTGGTTCAAGGGGCCGAACGGGCAGACCGACGGATACGGCGACTGCCCGAAGAGTGTCATCGATCTCGAGGGGCGTGTCTGCCATTACGGCTGGCGGGTCGATCAGGACTCGGACTTCTGAGGCGATCTCCAGGTCCGAATCATTCAGGAGGTCCCCGCTGGGGTGCTTCCGGCGGATTCGTCGCTCCGCTTGAACTTCCTGGCTCCGATTGGACGTTCACAGGCCGGTCGATACGCGGAACTGGCCGGCACCCACTGGAGGTGGCGCTGGAGGACCGCGACGCGGCCCTTGAGCACTCCTGCTGGATCGACGGTTTTGCGAAAAGTCTTGCGGATCCTTCGACAAGCCGATGCTCACGCGGTCATGGTCGTAGCGCTGGCTGAATCGTTCAGGACCGCGGGGGCACGGCGGTCTACGGTGTCGAGCCCAGAGGCTTTCTACTGGGGGCCGCAGTCGCCGTGGAGCCGGGCGTTCCGGACGCCCGCTCCGCGACCGGTGTCGCGTGCTGCGGCCCAGACGGCAGTGGAAGTTCCTGTCCGGAGTGTCCGGCACCGTGACCGTCGCGTTCTGCCGTCCGACACCGTGTCGAAATCGACCGCTGCCGCTTCCCTCACCACGCCCATGCCCGCGCCCTCGTCGCACCCGTAGCGTCCAGTCGTACCGCCCGATCACCTGCACAAAGGTGCCTTCTTGGCGGGGTCTGTCCGACTGCAAACGAGACACATGCGAGGGACACATGGATGTGAGCGACGCCAAGGGCGCCATGACCGGCGACCGGTTCCGGGCCAGTCTCGACGACGGCCGAGAAGTGTGGCTGGGCGGCGAGCGGGTCGCCAAGGTCGCGACCCACCCGGAGCTGCGCGGGGCGGTCGACGAGATCGCCCGCCTGCTGGACCTGCGACTGTCGGACCCGACGGCTCGTGAGATCGCGCTGACCACCTCGCCGGAGACCGGCAACCTGGTCAGCCGCTCGTACAGCCTGCCGACCACCCCGGAGGAGCTGCGCTCGAAGTTCGCGGCCTCGCAGTGGTGGATGGCCGAGAGCCTGGGCCAGCACGGACGCGCGCCCGACTTCATGGCGAACGTCGTCGTCGGCCTGCGCGACTACCACGCGGAGCTGGAGACCAACCGCCCCGGTTTCGGGGCCAATGTGATCGACTACCACCGCTACGCCACCGAGCACGACCTGGTGCTCACCCACGCGCTCGGCGATCCGCAGATCGACCGCAGCGCCAGCCCGCTGGACGACCCCGACCTCGCGCTGCGCGTGGTGGAGGAGAACGAGCGGGGCGTCATCATCCGCGGTGCCAAGCAGCTCGCGACGCTCGCGCCGTTCGCCCACGAGGTGCTGGTCTACCTCAACGGCGTCTCCGCGCAGCGCGGAGCCGAGGAGTTCGTCATCTGGTTCGCGCTGCCGATGAACGCCCCGGGCCTGAAGATCCTCTGCCGCGAGCCGCTCGGCACCTCCGGCGCCGGGCACGCGCACCCGCTCGCACGGCGCTTCGACGAGCAGGACGCGATGCTGTTCTTCGACGACGTCGAGATCCCGTGGGAGCGGGTGTTCCTGCTCGGCGACGGCCTGCTCGCGCTCAAGGGCCTGTCCCGGATCAACGCCTGGTCGATGCAGAGCACCCACATCCGCTTCCACGAGCGGCTGCGGACGTTCGTGTCGGTGGCGGCCATGCTGGCGGACAGCATCGGTGTCGACGGATTCCGCGGCATCCAGGAGGACCTCGGCGAGCTGATCTCCTACGCGGAGACGCTGCGGCTGGGCATCGCCGGCGCGGAGGCGACGGCCGTTCGCACACCGAGCGGGCTGCTCGCGCCGGCCCCGTCGTACGGCCTCGGTTTCTGGTCTGCGGAGGTGTCCGCCCGGGTCGTCGAGATCGTGCGCCGGATCGGCGCGTCCGGGCTCATCATGCAGCCGTCCGAGGCCGACCTGGCCAGCACGGAACTGCGGCCCTTCATCGACCGCTACATGCACGGCCGCAACATGGCCGCCGACCACAAGGCCCGCCTGTTCCGGCTCGCCTGGGAGCTCGCCGGCGACGGCTTCGGCGCCCGCCAGGAGCTGTACGAGTACCTGCACCGCGGCGACCCGGGCGCGGGCCGCACCCGCCTGCTGCGCAGCTACGACCGGTCCGAGACCGACGGCCGCATCCGGCAGCTGATCTCCTCGCCCCTCGGCTGAGCCCACCCCACGACTCCGAAGAGGACCAACTATGATCATCGACGTCCACGGGCACCTGAGCGCGCCCGCCGAACTGTACGCCTGGAAGTCGGGCCTCCTGTCGCACCGCGGTGCCCACGGCCGCGGCGCCCCTCACGTCAGCGACGACCAGCTGCGCGCCGCGCACACCGAGCCGCACCCGAGCTTCGGCAACGTCTCGCACATGGACCACATCGACGCGGCCGGCGTCGACGTCCAGCTCATCTCGCCGCGCCCGTACCAGATGATGCACAGCGAGCAGGGCAAGCTGGTGCAGTGGTTCACCGAGGAGACCAACAACCTCATTCACCGCTCCACCCAGCTGTTCCCCGGCCGGTTCCTCGGCGTGGCCGGAATGCCCCAGAGCCCGGAACTCGCCCCCGCCCAGTGGGTCGGTGAACTACGGCGCACCGTCACCGAGCTGGGCTTCGTCGGTGCCATGCTCAACCCGGACCCGTTCGAGGGCACCGCAGTGCCGCCGCCGCTCGGCGACCGGTACTGGTACCCGGTGTACGAGGCGCTGTGCGAGCTCGACGTCCCCGCGCTGATCCACGCTGCCGGATGCCGGCCGCCGGCCCGCGAGCCGTACAGCCTCCACTTCATCCAGGAGGAGACGATCGCGATCTGGAGCCTCCTCAACTCCCCGGTCCTCCAGGACTTCCCGGAGCTGAAGATCGTGGTCTCCCACGGCGGCGGCGCTATCCCCTACCAGGTGGGCCGGTTCCTGCCGTCCGGTGTCCGCGCCGGGGCGACGCCGTACCTGGAGAAGCTGCGCCGACTGTACTTCGACACCTGCCTCTACACCCAGGACGCGATCGAGCTGCTGGTCCGCACCGTCGGCGTTGACCGCTGCCTGTTCGGCACCGAGAAGCCCGGCACCGGCTCGCAGATCAACCCGGACAACGGCCGCTGGTTCGACGACATCCACCTGCTGGTGAACGACATCGAGTGGCTCACGGACGCCGACCGCACCGCGCTGTTCGAGGGCAACGCCCGCTCGCTGTTCCGCCTCGACGCCGCCGGCACGGCGCGGACCGCGTGAGGGGCGCGCCATGGCAACCGTAATCACCGGGATCGGCAGTTCGCACGGCCCCCAGCTGAAGACGCCGCCGGCCGGCTGGCCCGAGCGCGGACTGGCGGACCGGCGCAACCCGGCACTCGAATTCCAGGGCCGGACCTACGACTTCGCGGCGCTGAAGGCGCTGCGGGAGGACTTCTCGGAGCACTGCACGCCCGAGGCGATGCAGGCCAACTGGGATGCCTCGCAGGCAGCGATGGACCGCCTCGGCCGGCACCTGGCGGACGCCGATGTAGACGTGCTGGTGATCGTCAGCAGCGACCACAAGGAGGTCTACGGCGACGAGCTGCTGCCCGCGTTCGCCGTGTACTGGGGCGAGGACGTCGCACACGTCCCGTTCACCGAGGAACAACTCGCCGCCATGGCACCGGGCCTGGCCGAGGCCGCGCTCGGCGATGTCCCGCAGCGGACGATCGTCCGGCCGTGCCACTCGGAGCTTGCTCGCCACCTCGTCGAACAGGCCGGCGAGGCGGGCTTCGACGTGGCTGCCTCGCGCACCCTGCCCTCGGGCCGGTACGCCAACCACGGTATCCCGCACGGCTGGGGCTTCATTTATCAGCGGATCCTCGGGGAGGCCTGCTCCATCCCGTTCGTCCCGGTCTTCGTCAACACCTTCTACGAGCCCAACCCACCCACGGCTGCTCGTAGTTACCGATTCGGGCGGGCACTCGGCCGGTCCCTGACGCAGTTTCCGCAGGACCTGCGGATCGGCGTCGTCGCCTCCGGCGGCCTGTCGCACTTCGTCATCGACGAGGAACTCGACCGGTGCTTCCTGGACGCCCTGGAAGCCGGCGACGAGAAGTTCCTGACCTCGATCGACCCGGCCCTCATGCGCTCGGGCACCTCCGAGCTGCGCAACTGGATCACGGTCGCGGGCATTGCCGCCGAGACCGGACTGGCCGTCGACTCCGCCGAGTATCACCCCTGCTACCGCACCGAGGCCGGCACCGGAAACGCCATGGGCTTCGTCACCTGGAGCCGTACCGATGGCTGATCCGCTGAACGTGCCCGCCGCCGCGCCCGGCGTGCTCACGAGGCTGCGCACGTTGGACGTGTGCGCTGTCTCCGACGCTCTCGACACCCTGGGGCTGCCCGGTGCGACCGTGGGCCTCGCCCCGATGTGGCCCTCCGGTCGCACCGTCGCGGGGCGGGTCCGCACCGTCAAGGCCGGACCCCGGGCGGTCGCCGGACCGACCACCCACATCGCCTCTCCTGCTGTCGCCTCAGCGCGTCCGGGCGACGTGATCGTGATCGACAACCACGGCCGGACCGATGTTTCCTGCTGGGGCGGACTGCTCGCCGAGGCGTCGGTGGCTGCCGGAGTAGCGGGAGTCGTCGTCGACGGCGCCTGCCGCGACGTACCCGAATGCGCCGCTCTCGACCTGCCGCTGTTCGCCAAGGCGGCCGTCCCGGTCAGCGCTCGCGGCCGGATCGTCCAAGAGGACATGGACGTTCCTGTCCAGATCCGCGGCGTGCGGGTCAGCTCCGGAGACCTGGTGGTGGCCGACCGTAACGGTGTCGCGTTCGTCGGGGCCGAGCACGCTGAGCGGGTCGTCGCACTGGCCGAACGGATCGCCGCCCGCGAGGCCGCTATGGCCGAGGCGGTACGGGCGGGCCGTTCGATCGTCGATGTCATGCACGACTCGCAGTTCCCCACCGTCAGTGCCGAGGAGGCCTCGTGACCACGCCAGACACTTTCGTCGACCCGAGGGTTGCGGGCCTGTCGACCGCGACCCTGTCCGACGCGCTCGACAAGCTCGGGCTGCCTGGCAGCCTGCACGGCATCGCGCCGCTCGGCCCCGGGCAGCACTTGGTCGGTCCGGCGTTCACCGTCCGTTACCAGCCGGTCGGCAGCCCGCCCGGGACCGTCGGCGACTACCTCGACGACGTCGTGCCGGGATCCGTCGTGGTTCTCGACAACCAGGGCCGCACCGACTGCACGGTGTGGGGCGACATTCTCACGGCCGTGGCGCATGCGGAGGGTGTGGCCGGCACCGTCATCGACGGCGTCTGCCGCGACGTACACCGTGCGCTCGGCCTCGGCTACCCGGTCTACAGCCGGGGCCGGTTCATGCGCACCGGCAAGGACCGCGTCGAGGTCGCCGAGGTCGGTGGCCCGGTGACCGTCGGCGGCGTGCAGATTCGCCCCGGTGACCTGCTGGTCGGTGACCAGGACGGCGTCGTGGCGATCCCCGCCGGAGCGGTGGCCGACGTTCTCGACATCGCCGTCGCGATCGCCGCCCGCGAGGAGAAGATCCTCGCCGACGCGCTCGCCGGGGCCACCATCGCCGAGGCCCGGGCTGCCCACGGTTACCACCACCTGCAGCGCAGAGGAGCGCAATGAGCACCACCGCCTACACGTACGACGAGGACGAGTTGCTGGGGATGGGCACCGCGACGCTGTTCGAGGCCGCCCGCTTCGACTGCGAGCTCGACCCCGAGCTGCGACCCGCCTGGCCCGGCGCCCGCCTGTGCGGAACCGCGCTGCCGGTGCTCGCCGCCGCCGCTGACAACCTGCCGCTGCACTGGGCGCTGGAGGAAGCCGTCCCCGGCGACGTCCTGGTCGTCGACGCCGGAGGATCCCGCTGCGGCTTCTGGGGCGAGGTTCTGTCCGTCGCCGCCCAGGCCCGTGGAGTGCGCGGACTCGTCATCGACGGCGGAGTCCGCGACACCGCACAACTGGAACAGCTCGGATTCCCGGCGTTCTCCTCCTCGATCGCCATCCGCGGCACCGGAAAGGCGTGGCCCGGCACGGTCGGCGAGCCGATCACCGTACGGGGGCGCACCGTGCGCCGAGGCGATCTGGTCGTCGCCGACCAGGACGGCATCGTCGTCCTGCCCGCCGACCGGGTGAACGACGTCGTTGCGGCGGCACGGGCCCGGTACGAGACGGAGGACGCCTACATGGACAGGCTCCGTTCGGGCGAACTGACGCTCGACATCTACGAGTTCCGGGAGATCCGATGACCTCCGCCCTGCCCGTCGGGCCGACCGCAACAGACCCGCAGACCCGGTTCAAGAAGGCCGCCGGCCACTTCGCCTCGGGCGTCACCATCGTCACGACCCGCAACGGCGAGTACGTCTACGGCATCACGTGCTCCTCGTTCGTCTCGTTGTCGCTCAACCCCCTTCTGGTGACGGTCTCGGTCAACTCCAACAGCCCCTTCCTCGACGAAGTGCGGGAATCGGGGCGGCTGGCCGTGAGCGTGCTGGCCGATCACCAGCAGGACGTGTCGCGCTACTTCGCCACCCGGGGCCGCGGCCGCGCCGAAGGCGAGTTCCCCGACCTGCCGACCGAGTGGATGACCACCGGCTCACCGATCGTCCGAGGCTGCCTGAGCTGGTTCGACGCCAAGCTCCACGCCATCCTGCCCGGCGGCGACCACGAGATCCTCATCGGCGAGGTGGTGGCGGCCGGCGGCCGGGAAGGCGCACCGCTGCTCTACTGGGACGGCAACTACCGCCAACTGGACACTGCCGGATCGCCCGGCTCCGACGAAGCCGTCGAGCGCTACGCGGACGCGATGTCGGTACAGCTGCACCTGGCCGGTCTCGACAGCGCAGCACTTCTCGACGCCCAGCTCGCCCTCGAGCCCGCCGCAAGCGCACTCGCCGCCCAGATCCGCTCCGAGGCCGGCCTCTCCGCACTGCGTACCTCGCTGGCGGAGTCACGCACCCTCACCGACGAACCGGAGGCGTTCACCGAGTCCGCGCTCCGCTTCCACAACGCGCTGGGCGGAGCATCGGAGAATCCCGCGATCGCCGCCTCGGTCCAGGCACTGGGGCGCTCCCGGCGGGCCCACTACGCCACCGGTACCACCGCGGAGTCCATGGCCCGCACCATCGAGGCACACGAGGAGATCTGCCGCGCCATCGAAGCGGGCGACGCGGAGCGTGCTCGGGACCTGGTCACCGACCACCTCGCCACGGTGGGCGCGCGGCTGTGCCCGCAGTAACGACGCCCACCCCGCACGACCTCGGTCCCGCAGGACGGAACGCTGGCGGGTACCGCCCGTCGGCGTTCCCGTCCGTTCCGCTCAGGAGTCAGGGAGAACAGGCATGACCACCCCCATTTCCCCCGTGCGCATCAACACCACCGACGGCCCCGGCCAGCCCGAGCGGACTCCGCAACTGGAGGAGCTCTACCGAGGCTTCGAATCGAATTCCCTGGTCCCCCTGTGGACCGAGATCGGCACTCTGATGCCCGCCGGACCGGCTTCCAAGGCCCTGCCGCACCTCTGGCGTTGGCAGGCCCTGATGCCGATGGCCGAGCAGGCCGGCGACCTGGTCCCGGTCGGACGCGGGGGTGAGCGCCGAGCGATCGCGCTCGCCAACCCCGGCCTCGGTGGCCGCCCGTTCGCCACCCCCATGCTGTGGGCCGCCATTCAGTACCTCAACCCCCGTGAGGACGCCCCCGTCCACCGCCACACCCAGCACGCCTTCCGCTTCGTCGTCGAGGGCGAGGGCGTGTGGACCGTCGTCGACGGCGACCCGGTGGCCATGCGGCGCGGAGACTTCCTGCCGCAGGCCGGCTGGCACTGGCACGGCCACCACAACCGCAGCGACCGGCCGATGGCCTGGATCGACGGGCTCGACATCCCCCTTCAGTACTTCGCCGATGCGACGTTCTTCGAGTTCGGACCGGACGAGGTCGACACCCGCGACGCTCCCGAGCGCTCCCGGGCCGAACGGCTGTGGGGCCACCCCGGGCTGCGCCCGCTGACCCGGATCGCACCGACACCGGGCACGCCCCTCCTCGCCTACCGCTGGGAGCACACCGACCGGGCCCTGGCCGAACAGCTCGCCCTGGAGGCAGAGGGCTACCCGGCCACCATGGAGCCCGGCCACGCCGCGGTGCGGTACACAGACCCCACCAGTGGCGGGGATGTCCTGCCCACGATCCGCACCGAGTTCCACCGGCTCGCCCCGGACACGGCCACCGCAACCCGACGGGAGACCGGATCATCGGTCTTCCAGGTCTTCGACGGCGCAGGCGAGGTGAGCGTCGGTCAGCACCGCTGGGCAGTGGAACGCGGCGACCTGTTCGTCGTCCCGTCCTGGGCGCCCTTCACCATGTCGTCCGAGACGGGTCTGGACCTGTTCCGCTTCAGTGACGCCCCTGTCGTCGAGCGGCTCGGTCTGCTCCGCTCCCGTGAGGAAGAGAACAACGCATGAAACTGGCAACCCTGCGGATGGACGACGGACTGCACGCGGCCCGGGTCGAGAACGGCGGCTACGTCGACCTCGGCCCCGGCGACGTGGGCAGCCTGCTCGCGCGCCCCGACTGGCGGGAGTTCGCCGAGGCGGCGGAGGGCGAGCCGTTCGTCGTCGAGCCCTCCCAGGTGGCGGCGGTGGTGCCTCGCCCCGGCAAGATCGTCTGTGTGGGCCTCAATTACCGTACTCACATCGCCGAGATGGGTCGGCAGATGCCCGAGTACCCCACCCTGTTCGCGAAGTACCCCGAGGTGCTGATCGGCCCCTACGACACCTTGGAGTTGCCGCCCGAGTCCCCGACTGTGGACTGGGAGGCCGAGTTGGTCGTGGTCGTCGGACAGCGGGTCCGGCGGGCCGACCGGTCCGAGGCCGAGGCCGCGATCGCCGGCTACACGGTGATGAACGATGTGTCGATGCGCGACTGGCAGTTCCGCACGATGGAGTGGCTCCAGGGCAAGACCTGGGAGGCCAGCACTCCGATCGGTCCCTGGCTCGCCACCCCGGACGAGGTCGCCCCCGACGCGGTGATCAGCTGCGACGTCGACGGGGAGGTTGTCCAGCGATCCACCATCTCCGACCTGCTGTTCGATGCGGCCGACCTGATCAGCTACATCTCGACCATGATCACGCTCAACCCCGGTGACCTGATCGCCACCGGCACCACAGGTGGTGTGGGCCACGCCCGCAGGCCCCAGCGCTACCTCCAGGACGGCCAGAACCTGGTCACCGCAGTCGCCGGCATCGGCGCAATGCGCAATCCGGTGCACCGGGGTGAGGCAGGTTGAGCTCCGATCTGACGGAGTGCCGACGCTGGATGGCCGACGGCGAGGCGTACTTCCTCGCCTCGCTCCGGCTCAACAGCGACCAGGACGTCGATGGCCCGAGCCGCCTGCCCGGCTGGTCCGGTCGGCACCTGCTCTCCCACCTGGGCCACAATGCGGCAGCGCTCGGACGGCTCGTCCACTGGGCCGCGACCGGGGAAGCCACCCCCATGTACGCGAGCCCGCAGGCCCGGGCCGAAGAGATCGAGGCCGGGGCACTGATGCCGGTCGCGCGGCTGCGGGCGTTCGTCGAAGAGGAACAGCAGAAGCTGGCCGTCGCCCTCAACGGGCTCGGCGACGCAGCCTGGCGAGCCCAGGTCGTCACCGCCCAGGGGCGCACGGTTCCGGCAGGTGTCATCCCATGGCTGCGTGCCCGCGAGGTATGGATCCACGCCTGCGATCTTCCCGTCGGGGGTGACTTCACCGCCTTCCCAGACGGCTTCGTGGACGCCCTGATCGACGACGCACTTGACCGTCGGCGCACTGCGCAGGACATCGATGTTGTGGTGCGCCCCACTGACCGCGCCGTAGAGCCGGACGAAGAACCGCCGGTGCCGAACTGCGTTCAGGGGCCCTCCGCGGCTCTGGCGCGGTGGCTCACCGGCCGGGGAACGCCTCCCGGGCTGAGCACCCCGGCCGGCACGACGCTGCCGGGCCTTTCCGCCTGGCTGTGATCCCCGGCTCCCACTCTCCGCCGCCCCTTCGACGCCGTCATCGTCGAAGGGGCGTCGGCCACTCCCGGCCGGACACTGCTGCGGCATACGCATTCGTGCTGCGGCGACGCGAGTTCGCGCGTGGGCGTCTTTCGCATCGTTCACGGTGGGTGCGCTGCTGCGGCTGCTGGCGATCGTGCTGCCGCTGCCCACGCACCGGATCTGGATCACCGTGATTGCGGTGTTGACAGCCCTGGCCGTGACGGGCAGGGCGAGCTCAGTGGCGGCCTGCGTTCGACCAGTTGATGGGCCGTATAACGGGTGCAGGCCCACATCCGCTGCGTGTGCGGGCTCACCTCGTGAAGGCATCGAGGATCGCGCCGACCGCGTACGTCACACGTCCCACATTGTGACGTGCTGCTGCTGCATGGTCTTCGTTTGTCGATGTGACTCACGATGATCAACGGTGGCCGCCGGCATCTGCACACCGGAGTCCTCGTCGGGCGGCCTGACCAGAACTCCTTGCCCTCCTACTCCCCGGTGGTCCCGTCGATGCGCTCGCGGAGCAGATCGGCGTGACCGCTATGGCGCGAGTACTCCTCGATCATGTGCGTAATGATGTATCGGAGCGTGAAGACCTCGTCGCGCCAGTGCACGGTGGTGTCGAGCGACTCTCGGCGTCAACCGTGGCACGTGACCGCGCGCACTCCTCCCTCCAGGCCCTGAATGCCTCTTCCGGATCGGCGGAGTCTACGTCGAACTCGGCAAAGTGGCCGGGATCCTGGCGCGGCCAATGCGCCGGGGAGGTCCGGCCTTTCACCATGTTCCGGAACAAGCTCCGCTCGACCTCGGCCATGTGTCGGACCAGTCCGAGCAGAGACAGTGCCGAGGGAGGAACGGCTCGCTCCCTGAGCTGTTCGGCCGTCAGTCCGGCGCTTCCATGCCACGGTCTCCCGCTGGTACCGGAGGAAGCCGGTCAGAGACGCTCGGTCGTCGGCCACCTGCGAGGGCGCGGTCCGCCTGTGATCACCCATCGGCCCATCCTCCAGTCGCAGATCGTGATGTGACTGGTCAGGGGTGATTCCTTGTTCGGGCGCCTACGACGAGGAGAGACATGGCGATCCGGGGGCGTGCTGGTCGGCTCTGTGCCGGGAAGCCTGCCGCCATCTCGGTGCAATTGCTGCTGTCGTTCACCGAAACGGTCCAGAGCGGCATGGCAGAGCTTCAGGGGCGGAGGAAAGATCCAGGGCAAGGTCCTCAGCAGAAAGGCGTGTCATGTCCGACGAAAACGTCGTGGCGGTGAACCCCCTGTTCGCCCGTCCCGGAGAAGCCACGAGAGCAGACAAGTTCCGCATCCCGGCTGATTCGATGATCCCGGAGACGGCGTACCAGATCGTTCACGACGAGATCATGCTGGATGGCAATGCGCGACTGAACCTGGCGACCTTCGTCGGCACCTGGATGGATCCGTACGCATCAAAGCTGTACGCCGAGTCCGTCGACAAGAACATGATCGACAAGGACGAGTACCCGCAGACGGCGGCGATCGAGGATCGCTGTTGGAAGATGCTGGCCGACCTGTGGCACGCACCGGACCCGACCGGCACCATCGGCACTTCCACCATCGGCTCGTCGGAGGCGTGCATGCTGGCCGGCCTGGCGTTCAAGCGCCGCTGGCAGCACGCCCGGCAGGCGGCGGGCAAGCCGGCCGACAAACCGAACCTCGTGATGTCTTCCGCGGTCCAGGTCGTGTGGGAGAAGTTCTGCAACTACTGGGACGTCGAGGCGCGGTACGTGCCCATCACCGAGGAGCACAAGTGCCTCGACGGGCACGACCTGGCTTCCTACGTCGACGAGAACACCATTGGTGTGGTGGCGATTCTCGGCGTGACGTACACCGGTATGTACGAGCCGGTCGCCAAGATCACCGCCGCCCTCGATGCCATCCAGCGCGACACCGGCCTGGACGTCCCCGTCCACGTGGACGGCGCCTCGGGTGGCATGATCGCCCCGTTCCTCCAGCCCGACCTGGTGTGGGACTTTCAGCTCGAGCGCGTGCACTCCATCAACACCTCCGGGCACAAGTACGGTCTGGTCTACCCCGGACTCGGCTGGGTGGTCTGGCGCAGCATCGATCTGCTCCCCGAGGACCTGATCTTCCGGGTCAGCTACTTGGGCGGAGACATGCCCACCTTCGCACTCAACTTCTCGCGCCCCGGCGCCCAGGTACTGCTGCAGTACTACCAGTTCCTACGGCAGGGGCGCAGCGGGTACCGGGCTGTTCAGCAGTCCAGTCAGGACGTCGCGAAGTTCCTCGCGCAAGGGATCAGCGAACTGGATGCCTTCGAACTGTGGAACGACGGCTCGGACATCCCGGTGTTCGCCTGGCGACAGAAGGCGGGGCACACGCGGAACTGGTCGCTGTACGACCTCTCGGACCGGCTGCGCATGAAGGGCTGGCAGGTTCCTGCCTATCCGCTGCCCGACAATCTTGCGGACATGACCGTGCAGCGCATCGTCGTACGCAACGGGCTGAGCATGGATCTGGCCCGTTCCCTGCTCGACGACATCCGCAGTTCGGTCCGTTTCCTCGACCAGCTCGACGGGCCGATGCCGTCCGAGGGCCAGACCACCGGGTTCCACCACTGATGGCCGCCGCCACCCCGCCGCCGGCCCAGGGGGATCCGGGGGCGGCCGGGGCGCCACGCGCCCGCGCGTATCTGTCGGTCTTCAACCTCGCCATCCTGACCGTGGTGGCGGTGGCGAGCCTGCGCAGCCTGCCGACCATGTCGACCTACGGGCTCGGCAGCATCACGCTCTACGTCATCCCGGCCGTGTTCTTCCTGGTCCCGGTGGCGCTGGTGGCGGCAGAGCTGGCGACGGGGTGGAGCGGCGGTGTGTTCGTGTGGGTGAAAGAGGCGATGGGCTCGCGCTGGGGCTTCACGGCGATCTGGCTCCAGTGGATCCAAAACGTCGTCTGGTTCCCCGTCCAACTCGCGTTCATCGCCGCCAGCTTCACCTTTGTCTTCGCCGATCAGAAGCTGTCGAGCTCCGGGCTCTACACTGCCATCGTCATCGTCGTCCTGTACTGGTTGTCGACCGCCCTGACGCTGCGTGGCGGCAACCTCTTCGCCAAGGTCGGTTCCTGGGGCGGTCTGATCGGCACGATCACCCCCGGCCTCCTTCTCATCGTGCTCGGCGCCTGCTGGCTCGGAACCGGCCAGAAGAGCCAGGTGCCGCTCCACTGGGGCGACGTGGTACCGCCGTTCACCGGTTTCGCGAGCCTGGTTCTGATCGTCAGCAACTTCCTGGCCTACGCGGGCATGGAGGTCAACGCCATCCACGCCAACGACATGCGCAGCCCCGGCAAGGGCTACCCGAAGGCCGTGTTCATCGCCGTCGCGGCCATCCTCGGTGTCTTCATCCTGCCCACCATTGCCGTCGCCCTCGCCGTCCCCAAGGGAGAACTCGGCTTGACCACGGGCATCAACCTTGCCTTCAAGATCTTCTTCGACCACTGGGGCGTCTCCTGGGCGACCGCCGTCGTGTCGGCAGCCATCTCCATCGGTGCGCTCGCATCAGTGGTCACCTGGATCGCAGGCCCGAGCAAGGGTGTCCTGGCCGCCGCCGAGACCGGTCTCATGCCTCCGTGGATGCAAAAGCGCAACAAGGCCGGGGTCCAGCAGAGCATCCTTCTGGTTCAGGGCCTGATTGTTACCGGCCTTGCCGCCCTGTTCATCGCCATCCCCAATGTCTCGACGGCCTTCTTCACCCTCGTCGACATGGCCGCAGCTCTCTATTTGATCATGTATATGCTGATGTTTGCGACTGCCCTGCGCTTGCGACACATCCGCCCGGACGTCAAACGCGCCTACCGCGTCCCAGCGATCAAATTGGTGGCCGGCGTTGGGTTCGCCGCCTCAGCAGCAGCCTTCGCGCTCGGATTCGTCCCGCCCCAGGGGCTCTCGGGCATCCCGCCGCATCTCTACCCCATCATGATGGTCGTCGTGATCATCGTCCTCGGGGCGCCGCCGCTGCTCTTCTACCACTTCCGCAAACCCGGCTGGATGCGCAAGCGGCCTCAGGACTCCGCCGTGACTACCAAAGCGGAGGGCTGACATGCGCCGGACCACGACCGCCATCCTCAGCCTCCTCGCCGCCCTGGCCGTGCTCACCGGCTGCGGAGCCTCCCACACGAAGAGCGAGAGAGCGGACCGATTCACAGCCGCCGTGCGGGATTCGGGCCTCGCGCCCGAAATGACGCCGAAGATCGCCGCCTCGCTCTACGGCGAGGACGGAGGGGCGATCTGTGCCGCGCTCCGCGACAACCCGGCCGGCATCCTGCTGAGTTGGGGACGCACCACTCTCACGCATACCCCGGGCGACCATGCGGACGACCTGATCGCCTACGATCGGCACGTCGTCGAGGTCTACTGCCCGGACAAGCTCGACGTCTTCAATGATCTCTCCGGACGTATCAACCGGTGAGACGCGCCATCAGGGTCTGCCGGCCGGAACCTCTTGGAACTCGTAACACGATCATGAGGATGGGTTGTTGAGGCGTCGCCGGCGGATGGGTGCGCAGGCGAGTGAGACGAACGCGTTGTGGAGGTTGAGGCGTCGTTCCCAGCGGACAGCGAGGCGCTTGAACTGGTGGAGTTGGGCCCAAGGTCTGCTCCACGACGTAGCGGAGCTTGCCGAGGCCGAGGATGTCCGGCGCCCTTACGGGAGATGACCGGCAGGATTCGGCGCTTGCGAAGTTCCTTTGGGTGACGTCGTTGACGTTGGCGGCGGTGGTGATGACATGGAACGGAATGCCGCCGCCGTCGCTGATCAAGTGGTGTTTGCTTCCGGTCTTTCGGCGATCGACCGGCGAGGGCCCGGTTGCCTCGCTCCCATTTTTCGCGCGCACGTGGGAAGCGTCCACGCAGGCGCGCGTCCAGTCGATCAGGCCCGCCGCGTTGAACTCGGCCAGGAGTATGCGGTGCAAGGCCTCGAAGACCCCCGCCTGCTGCCAGCGGCCGAGCCGCCGCCAGCAGGTCTGTCCGGAGCCGAAGCCCAGCTCCAGGGGCAGTTGCTGCCACGTGATGCCGGTGTACAGCACGAACAGGATGCCCTGCAGACAGCGCCGGTCGTCCACGGGACGCGGGCTGGGCGACCGCTCCGGCCAGGCCGGCAGCAGCAGCTCGATCCGGGCCCACAGCTCGTCGTCCTCGATCCACGGCTTCTTGCTCGCGTCATCACGAACAGACGAGTCGTCACATCGGCAAAGCCCCACCAGCGACGATCAGCAAGATCGTGTTCCGAGTTCTTAGCGTGGCATCATCTCACCGGTGGAGAATGGTGCACCGCAGCTGCGACGTCACCAGATGCCGCGCGCCACGGCCGCACCTGCGAATGACATCCCGATGCCGAGTACGAACGTGACCGTGAGGTAGATACCGGCCACGGCCGTACGGCGGATGGAGGTGAGGGTGAACACCTCGTAGGAGAAGGTCGACAAGGTCGAAAGCGCGCCGCAGAAGCCGGTGGCCAGAAGCAACACGGCGTGGGGCCCCAACGCCCCGCGGAAGGCTGCTTCGGAGAGGAATCCGAGGAGCAGGCAGGCGAAACCGTTGACAGTCAGGGTTCCGAACGGGAACGGGGTGTGGACCCTCGACTTCACGGCCACGCCGGTGAGATATCTGGTCGGACCGCCTGCCAGTCCACCGGCGAGGACGAACAGACAGTCAACGAGCATCGGACGCCACCTGATGAGTCGGGATGCCGACGAAGGCGCGGGCCACGAGAACTCCGACCGTGACGCCCGCAAGAGCCGCCGCCACCGTCAGGGCCAGATAGCCGACAGCGGTGCCCCACGCACCCGCGTCCACCAGCTGCCGGATGTTGTCCGTGAAATGCGAGAACGTGGAGAATCCACCGAGAAAACCGGTGCCGAGCAGTGCGCCCGCAGTTTTCTTCTGCCGAGGGAAGCGAACTGTCAGCACCGTCATCAAAGCACCCATCGCCAGACACCCCGCGCCGTTGATCGCGAGAATCGGCCAGGGGAAATGCGTGCCCTCGGTGGGCCACAGCCGCTCCACCCCGTAACGGGTGACCGCGCCGATGGCCGCCCCCACCGCCACCAACCCCACTACTGGCGACTGCCGGCCCGGAGCATGCTCCGAATGGGCGTGCCCAGGAGGGCGGGCCGGATGGTCATCGGGGTCGAAGTAGGGATTAGTCACTGACAGAGCGCCCTTGATAGAGGAGACTGCAGCCGTTCAGCCGATCGCTCCCACCCGCAAAAAATCGCAAAATACAGAAAGTAGCATGATGGTGAAGAAATGAGACGATCAGCAGCGAGGATTTTATCCTTACTGCTCGCATTTCCGTGCCTTTTATGAGGTGGCGTAACCGGTTCGTGCGGCAGGCTGTGTTTCTCATGCCGGAGGTCGGGCGCCCGCTCAGTGGCCCCTTCTGAGCCCTGCCAGCGTCGCGACGCGCAGCGCCGTGTGCAGCTCACGACGTACGTTGCCGATGCCGAGGTCGACCTCCGCGATCTCGCGGACGCGGTCCAGGCGGTAGTACAGAGTGCTGCGGTGGATCATGAGGGTTCGAGCGGTCGCCTGAGCGTCGCAGGCGTTGTCGAGGTAACACTCCAGCGTGGTGACGAGGTCGGGACCGCCGTCGACGGCGAGGAGTCGTTGGAGCGGGGGCGGCAGGTCCCGGCGAGTGAGGGAGCCGAGGGGCAGTTGGACGAGGAGCCGGTCCAGCCCGAGGTCGGACCACTTCGCGATGGGCCCGTAGGTCGGTTCGTCGAGCCAGGACGCCCGAGCGGCGACGAGAGCTTCCCGATAGGACTCCACTGCGTCGACGAGGTGTTCGCGTGGGTCACCGATCCCGGCGTGCAGCTGTGAAAGCCCCTCCCCGGCCAGGTACTCGGCGATGCGTTCCTTATTGACGCGGCGCGGTGTGATCGCGACGGCGTGGGTGGCCAGGACGCTGCCCGCGACCTTGGAGGGCGACTTGCGCAGTAGCTCCGTCATGCAGTCGTCGAGTGCGAGCCGGTCCTTGATGGACGGTTCGCTGTCCGGTGAGCCGGCGATGAGCACGAGCACCGTGTAGTTCTTCGATCCGCCGATCATTCCGGTGTCGTGCAGCACCCGCGCAGCGTCGGCACGGGTGGTGGGATCACCGGAGAGGATGCGCGCCAGCTGTTCGTTGACCCGGATGAGGTCGCGCTTGCGACCGAGCTCCCGCTCGTACAGCAGTTCCTTGAGATCGGCTGCGGCCGCGTCGAGCACCTCATGCGCTGCCACACGGTCGTGGGTGCCGGGGTGGATGTAGGCGATGTAGCCGACCAGGCGCTCGCCGCGTCGGACGGGGAACACCACGCGGGCCGGTGCGCCTGTCTTCTCGTCGAGAGGGATCACCACCGCCTCGTGGGCACGGTGGGCACCGGCCAGGTGAATCATCTCCCGGGCCCGTGCCGTGCCGCGGCGGCTCAAAATCACTGTGCGGCGCACATCGTCCACATCGTCGTCGTGCGCACTGAACGCCACCAGATTCAGCTCGGCGTCGTAGAGGACGAGCGAGCGATTCAGCTGTTCAGCGAGGTTCTGAATCACATCATCAAGGTTCAACGCTTCACCACCCATCCGACACGGTGTCGGAAATTTGGGGCTCACCTTAGTACATCCGAGCGAGTTCTCCGACCGTCATCACGCATACCTTTTCGGCCAAGGCGTCCGGCCGAAGCCGCCGTGCGACGCCCGTCGAAATGGAGACCCACGTGAGCATCCTCGACCCCGAGATCTGGACCGGCCGACTGTACTCGTCGGGCTGGCGGGAAGGTTCCGCCGGCCCGGCCACCGTCTCGGAGGCGGCGACCGGCGCATCGCTCGGCATCATTGGCACGGCCTCCGGCCAGGACGTCGATGCGGCCGGTGCCGCCGCGGCAGCCGCACAGCCCGGTTGGGCCGCCACCACGTTCACCGAGCGGGCGGCTGTTCTGCACCGCGCCGCTGCGGCGCTGGAGGACCACCGCGACGACATCGTCGGTTTCATGATCCGCGAGACCGGCTGCACCCGCTCGAAGGCAGCACAGGAGATCGTCAAGGCCGTCGGCGAACTCACCGCCGCAGCAGGGTTGGTGGACCAGCCCTGCGGTGTGGTCATGCCGCACCAGGAGCACGGCGTCCTCTCGATCGCCCGTCGGGTCCCGGCCGGGGTCGTGGGTGTCATCGCGCCGTGGAACGCCCCGCTGATGCTCGCGATCCGTGCCGTCGCTCCTGCGCTGGCGTTGGGCAACGCGGTGCTGGTGAAGCCCGCTCCGGAGTCTTCGGTCAGTGGGGGAGTGCTCCTCGCCCGGATCTTCGAGGAGGCCGGGCTTCCCGAGGGGTTGCTGCATGTCCTACCCGGCGGAGCCGACACCGGCGAGGCTGTCGTCCGGTCGCCGCACACGGCGGTGGTCTCGTTCACCGGATCCTCGGCCGCGGGCCGCAAGGTCGGCGAGATTGCCGGCGGCCTGCTCAAGCGCGTTGTTCTCGAACTCGGCGGCAACAACGCCCATATCGTCCTCGACGACGCGGACCTGGACGCGGCCGTCAACAACGCCGCTTGGGGCTCGCTCCTGCACCAGGGCCAGATCTGCATGGCGACCGGCCGGCACCTCGTGCATGAGTCGCTCGCCGACGAGTACGTCGAGCGGCTCACGGCGTACGTCCGGTCGCTGACCGTCGGCAACCCCACCCGCCCCGAGGTCCGGGTGGGCCCGCTGATCAGCGAACGGCAGGCGAGCCGCGTCCACGAGATCGTCACCGACTCGATAGCCGCAGGCTCGGTGCTCTGCACCGGCGGCGAACAGGCCGGCCCGTTCTACACGCCGACGGTCCTTGATCAGGTCACCCCATCGACCCGCGCATTCAGCGACGAGATCTTCGGCCCGGTCATCCCGGTCACCAGGTTCTCCACCGACGACGAAGCGGTCGAACTCGCCAACGCCACCCGCTACGGGCTCTCTGCGGCGATCCACACCGGCTCGGTGGGACGCGGCCTCGACCTGGCCGCACGACTGCGCACCGGCATGGTCCATGTCAACGGCCAGACCATCAACGACGCGCCCCACGTCCCGATGGGCGGCACCCGTGACTCCGGCAACGGCGGCCGGTACGGCGGCCACTGGAACCTCGACGAATTCACCCAGTGGCAGTGGGTCACGGCCCGCACCACTCCCGGCACCTACCCCGTCTGAACCGGCCCCCACAGCCGCGCATCGGACAAGCGAAAGAGGAAATGACATGCAGATCTCAGTGGAACGCGCCCGCTGCGAAGGGTACGGATTCTGCGAGCAGGCTGCGCCCACCCTGCTGCGTCTCGACGACGAGGGCGAACTCGAGATCCTCCAGGCCGAGGTTCCGGCCGCCGAGACCGAGGCCGCCCAAGCCGCCGTCCGGGTCTGCCCGGTTGCCGCACTGAAGCTCGCCGATGCGTAGCGGCACGGGCTCGGTCGTTGTCGTCGGCGGCTCGGTGGCCGCGACGACCGCCGCGGACGCCCTGCGCCAACAGGGCCACTCCGGCCCGATCACCATCCTTAGCCAGGAGTCCTACACGCCGTACGTGCGGCCACCGCTGTCCAAAGCCATCCTGAAAGGCGCCGAACCGCCGACCTCGGTGTTCATGCCCGCCCTGCCGTCCGACATCACGCTGCGCACCGACGCGCGAGCAGCCGGCCTGGACGTCGACCGCCGTCGCGTGCTGCTCGCGGACGGCGAGGAGGTGCCCTACGACGGGCTCGTCCTGGCGACCGGCGCTCGCGCCCGGCGCCTTGGCACCTCACCGGGCGAACTCGTCGTCCGAGACCTCGACGATGCGCTGGCACTGCGAGAGCGCCTCGCCGACGCGCGTTCCGCGGTGATCATCGGCGGCGGGTTCCTCGGCATGGAGATCGCCTCCTCGGCGCGCTCACTCGGCGTCGACATCACCGTCGTCGACCGGGATCCGCACCTGGTCCGCCAGTTCGGCCGCCGACTCGCCGAGCGGATGACCACTGCCGCCACTGCCGCGGGCGTGGTCCTCGCCCGGGCCGAGGACGGCGTCGAACTGCTGGGCAGCGGCGACGAGATGACAGGCGTGCGCACCGGATCCGGCACCGTGTACGAGGCCGACCTCGTGATCACGGCGGTCGGCTGCCAACCGAACGTCGAATGGCTCGACGGGACCGGGCTTGCCTCGCCGGCCGGAGTCACCGTCGACAGCCGGTGCCGGGTACGGCCCGACATCGTCGCCGCCGGCGACATCGCCGCCCGGCCCGACGCCTCCGGGAACGGCCCCCGCCGGACGCCGCACTGGGCCAATGCACTCGACCAGGCCCGCACCGCAGCGGCGGCGCTGGTGCGCGGCGACGAGGCACCCGCCTACCGGCCTCGCCCGTTCTTCTGGACCGAACAGTGGGGTCTGGACATCAAGATCGCGGGCGAGATCCGCCCCGGTGCCGAACTGTCGGTCCTCGACGGCTCTCTGGACGAAGGCGACGCCCTCGTCCAGTGGACCCTCGACGGCCGCCCGATCGCCGCGGGCACCGTCAACCGCCGCGTGCCGATCGGCAAGCTCCACAAGCTGGCCGCCGCTCCCGTCGCATGACCCGGATACTTCCCTCGTTCCTGGAGCCCCTGTGACCACCACCCCCATACCCACCCTGGACATCGACCTCTTCACCGACGAGGCACTGCTCGACCCGTGGCCGCTCTACCAGCAGATCCGTGACGCCGGCCCGCTCTGCCACCTGCCGCGCCTCGGCGTCTGGGCGATGGGCCGCTACGAGCAGGTCCGGGCCGCACTCGGCGACTGGGAGACGTACTCCTCGGCCAGCGGCATCGGCCTCAACGACGTTGCCAACGAGGCCACTCGCGGCCTGATCATCGCCACCGACCCGCCGGAGCACGACCGGCTCCGCGGCGTCCTGGCCGAGCGCCTGTCGCCGCGCGAGATCCGCCGGCTCGGCGAGGACATCCGCCGCCGTGCCGCCGAACTGGTCGACGAACTGGTCGGACGGGGCACCTTCGACACCGTCGCCGACCTCGCGCAGGGCTTCCCGCTCTCCATCGTCCTCGACCTGATCGGACTGCCCCAGGACGGCCGAGACAAGGTCCTCACCTGGGCCGACGCCGCGTTCTCCGCGAGCGGCCCGGCGGGCCGGCGCACTGACGAGGCCCTCCCGCTGCTGGAGGACCAGCTGGTGTACCTGGCCACCCGCGCCACCCCGGACCAGCTTGCGCCCGGCAGCATGGGCCGGGCAATCTACGAGGCCGCCGAGGCCGGGAAGATCGATCCTGCCTCGTGCGTCCCGCTGATGTCTGCCTACGTCACCGCCGGCCTGGACACGACGATCAACGCGATCAGCAACGCCGTCTGGTACTTCGCCAACCACCCCGATCAGTGGGACGTCGTCCGTGCCGACCGAAGCCTCATCCCGAGCGCCTTCAACGAGATCCTGCGCATCGAGTCGCCCGTCCAGTTCTTCTGTCGCGTCACCACCCGTGACGTCGAGGTCGAGGGCATGCTCCTGCCCGCCGGATCGCGCGTGATGATGCTCTACGCGTCCGCCAACCGCGACGAGCGCCGCTGGCCCGACCCGCTCCGCTTCGACGTGCGCCGCAACCCCGCCGAGCACGTCGCCTTCGGCTACGGCATGCACGGCTGTGCGGGCCAGGGCCTGGCCCGGCTCGAAGGCCACTCGATCCTGGAGGCGCTGGCCGACCGGGTCGCCCGATTCGAGGTGGGCACTCCGGAGCGGCGCATCAACCAGCTGATCCGCGGCTTGAGCGCGCTGCCCACCACCGTGCACGCGGCCTGAAAGGAGCGGCCGACCATGTTGGCCACACGATTCAACAAGCCCTTCGACATCACTGTCGAGCAGGTTCCGGACCCGCAGGTGGTCGACCCCACCGACGTGACGGTGGAGATCCTTTACTCCGCGATCTGCGGTTCTGACCTGTGGACGTTCCGCGGCATCGTCCCGCACGCCCCCGGGGGCATCGGCCATGAGTTCCTGGGCCGTGTCCTCGACGTCGGCGCCGACGTGACGACGGTGCGGCCCGGTGACACCGTGATCGCACCGTTCGTCTTCTCCGAGGGCGACTGCGAGCAGTGCCGCAGCGGACTCCAGCCACTGTGCGAGCACTCCGGAATCTGGGGCAAGGACTGGGCAGGCGCGCAGGCCCAGGCCATCCGGGTGCCCTACGCGGACGCGACCCTCGTCCTGCTGCCATGGACGGTGGACGAACTCGACACCGAACTGGCCCGGCGGCTGATGCCGCTGTGCGACGTGTACGCCACCGGCACCCATGGTGCGGTCCTCGCCGGAGTCGGTGCCGGCGACACGGTGGCGGTCATCGGCGACGGCGCGGTGGGCATCTCCGCGGCCGCCGCGGCCCGCCGGATGGGCGCGGGCCGGGTGGTGCTTCTCGGCGAGCAGCCGGCCCGGCTCACCATCGCCGAGGGCTTCGACGTCGAGACCCTGTGCGTCTCCCGGGACGAGTCGCCGGTCGACCGGGTGTGCGAGCTGCTCGGCGGTCGGCTGCCCGATCGGGTGGTGGAGTGCGTCGGCATGCAGTCCGCGTTCGACACCGCCCTCGACGTGGTGGCACCGGGCGGCGCGATCGGGTACGTGGGCGTGCCGCACGGGGTGGAGCCGATCCGCCCGATGCGGCTGTTCGGACGCCAGATCCATCTGTGCGGCGGCGTGGCGCCGGCCCGCCACTACCTGCCCGGACTGATCGAGGAGGTGCGTACCGGCAGCCTCGATCCGTCGCCCCTGATGGATTGGACGCTGGCTCTCGCCGACGCCGCGCAGGGATACGCGGCGATGGACAGCGGTGCGGCGCTGAAGGTGCTGCTGGAGACAACCGGAGGAAACCATGGCCACTGAGCCAGCAGTGATCATCGTCGGTGCCGGAATCGGCGGCCTGACGCTGGCACTCGAACTGTATGACCGGGGCATCGAGGGCGTGGTGCTCGAAGCGGCACCGCAACTGGAGCCGCTTGGGGTGGGCATCAACCTGCTGCCCCACGCCACCCGCAATCTCTCCCGGCTCGGTCTGGAGGGGGCGTTGGCGGCAGTCGCGGTGACTACGGTGGAGTCCGCCTTCTTCAACCGCTTCGGCCAGCACGTCCACAGCGAGCCGGCCGGCCGTCATGCCGGATACGAGTGGCCGCAGTTCTCGATCCACCGCGGTGACCTGCAGATGGTGCTGTTGAGCGCGGTGAGGGAACGTCTTGGCGCGGACGCGCTGCGACTCGACCACCGGGTCGTGTCGGCCTCGCAGGACGAGGACCGCGCGACCGTGGAAGTACAGCACTCGGACGGAACGTCCAGTTCACTGGCCGCCGCCGTGGTGGTTGCCGCAGACGGCGTGCACTCGGCGATCCGCCGGCAGTTCCACCCCGAGGCGGCACAGCCCAAGTACACCGGCTACATGATGTGGCGGGGCGTCACTGTGTGGCCGGAGTTCCTGACCGGAGGCTCGATGGTGCGGGCCGGCTGGCTGGCCACCGGCAAGATGGTGATCTATCCGGTCCGCAACGCCGTCGACGAGCAGGGGCGCCAACTGGTGAACTGGGTCGCCGAATGCGAGGCGCCTCAGCGCGACAAGCGCGACTGGAACACCCCCGGGCTCATCGAGGACTTCATCGGTCCGTTCGAGGACTGGCACTTCGACTGGCTCGACGTGCCGGCGATGATCCGGGCCGCCGACGAGGTCCTGGAATACCCGATGGTCGATCAGGACCCCCTCGACCACTGGACCGAGGGCCGGATCACGCTCCTCGGCGACGCCGCCCACCCGATGGTTCCGCGCGGTTCCAACGGCGCCGCGCAGGCGATCCTCGACGGCGGAGTGCTGGCCGAGTACCTCGCCGAGACCGACGCGGTCACCGCGCTGCGCCGCTACGAGGAGAACCGGCTGCCGGCGACGGCGCGGGTGGTCCTCACCAACCGGCTCAATCCGCCGGACGCGATCCTCCGTGAGGTCCACGAGCGCAGCGGCGACCAGCCGTTCGACCACATCGACGACGTCCTCACCAGGGACGAGATCGTCGCCCTCAGCGACGGCTACAAGACCGTCGCGGGCTTCGCCAAGGAGCAGTTGGCCCGTTAGAAGCAGGCGCCGCGGGCGGCACGGTCACCGGAGGCATGGCAATCCCCCGCCTCCGGTGACCGGCCGCCCGCGGTGCCGAACCAGGCCTGTGCACAGCCGTGTCCCGACCGACCGGTCGAGGCACCCCCACGGGAAGCGGCATCGCTGCCGCTGTTCGAATGGAGTGCAGAAATGAACGGACCTCAGTTCTCCGACTGCTGCGCGGGGAATGAACGCCCCGGTTCCCGGCGGACACTGCTCAAAGCCGCTGGAGTACTCGGCGGAGCGGGCCTGCTGGGGCTGGGTGGAGCCGGCACGGCCACCGCGAGCACACCGCTCGCAGTGGCCGGAGCCAAGAAGGAAGCTTGGGCGGGGCTGAACGTCGTGCTGCTCGGCACCGGTGGCGGACCGGTGCCTATGACGGACCGTCAGATGACGTCCCAGGCCGTGGTGGTCGACGGCGCGGCCTACGTGGTCGACTGCGGCAGCGGGGTGGTGCGCAACCTCTACGCGGCCGGGATCACGCACGGCATGGTGCGGGCGATGTTCATCACTCACTTCCACGCCGACCATTTCAGCGACTACCTTCCGATGATTCTGTTCGGTCGGCCGATCCCCGGTGTCGGCTACGGCTATCGGAACCCGCTCCAGGTCTACGGCCCGCCGTCCCTGGGGCTCCCGCCGGGAACACCGGCACCCGGTGTGGAGCTGATCCGGCCGCAGAACCCGCATCCTGGCATGGTCGACGTCCACAACGGCATCCTGGAGGGGTTCGCCACCACCACCAACAGCCAGGGCATCGCCAGCCGCATGGGACCGGACATCCGGGACCTCGTCGCGCCGCACGACATCCCCATCAGCGCCTCGGCCGCCCTGCCCGCGCCGCCGCGGATGCGGCCGTTCACGGTGTTCGAGGACGAGCGGGTGAAGGTGAGCGCCACCCTGGTCAACCACTACTGGCCGTTCCCGTCGTTCGGCTTCCGGTTCGACACCGACCACGGCAGCGTGACCTTCTCCGGCGACACCACGCCGAGCGACAACCTTGTGGAACTCGCGCGCGGTACGGATCTGCTGGTCCACGAGATCATGGACGGCCAGCGCATGATCGACGGTGGCACCGCCGAGACCATGGTGAACGGCCTGCGCACCTGCCACACCGACATCACCGAGGTCGGTGACGTGGCAGCCCGAGCCGGCGCCGGACAGCTCGCGCTGTCCCACATCGTTCCGCTCGGCCTCACCGCGCCGACCCCGCCGAAGATCCCGGCCGGACAGTGGCGCTCCCGGATTCGGCGCGACTATTCCGGTCCGGTGATGGTCGGCGAGGACCTGGCGCGGCTGACAGTGAAGGGGAAGCGCTCTCGGTGATCGTCGCGCCGACGCTTTGGGTCCTTGGTGAAGACAAGGGCGGCGTACAAGGCACTGCCGGGCTCGTGTCGCAGGTCTGGCAGGCCTCGTCGGTGACCGCGTTCGAATTCGGGAGGGCGGCCTGGCGGTGGCGTTTGCGCACGTGGTCGCGGCTGCCGCAGGATGAGAACGCCTCGTCCTCCGGCGGCCGTGGCGGGGCGGTCCGGGGAGGACCGATCGGCCCTGCGGCCCGAACCTTCTGCGGCATGGGGGCAGCCGTCGCGGTGGGCCAGAGGTCCGGCCAAGGTGAGCCCAAAAGCGGCAGTCAGATGATCTTGGCGGGCCAGTGATGCGGTTCAGGGAGCATCGGGTGCTTGCCTCGGTCTGGGCGGGGATGGGGGGACGGCCGGCCTCGCGCAGCTCCTGGAGGTCAGGGTGTGGTTGTAGAGAGTGTCGGGGCTGACGCCGAGGAGTTCGGCGATCGAGGTGATCGACTTGCTTGGGGTTGGGCAGCAGGGTACGGGCGGCGACGCCGCCGCGCTCGCGCAGCGGCACCCCGAACTGTTCGTCCAGGCCCTGCCGGTGACGTCGCCGCCCGCACCGAGCGGTTCGCCCGCCGGCGGCCTGCCGCCCCGCGGCCAGACGCCCACCGCGGGCTCCGCCGGTCTGGACATGGCGCGCCGCCGCGGCTACATCACCACCTGACCCGCCTCGATCTGACCCGGCAGCGAACCGGGAGCAGGGGACCACGCCCCGTTCAGCACGTGGACAGCACGACCCGGAGTCCGCGACCTCGGCCGTTCGATCTGCGCGCGGTCCCTCATTGGGCACGATCAGATGTTCTTCATCGCCGGCCGGAGGCTCTCCCAGGTGTAGCCGACCAGCTGGAGGCGGCCGGGCGGCGGCACAGCAGCTGAAGAGAGTCCGAGCCTGATGGCCGTCAGCGTGCCTGGTGGGTCCGGTGCCTACCGGCTGAAGCCAGCCAGACGCCGCCAAGGGTCAGGGCCACCACTCACCACGGTCGCCCGGACGGTGGCGAGGCACTCTGCTGTCGCCACTGGCGTCCTTCGCAGATCCGCCAGCCTCTCTCGAGAAGACTGACGGGCCGTCAGAAAAGTCAGCAAAAAGTCAGCATTCATCCGCCCAGACCCTGCAGAACGGGCCCACAGGTGGGAATCGACAAGATTGTGACAGTCCTCGGCGAGACCTCTGCGGGAGCTGGTCGCGCCCTCCCGGCGATGTTGGAGGGGCTGGCCGAGAGGCGCCTCTCATCGCCTGTGGCCAGGGTTGCTTCGAGAAGGCATTTCAGCAGTTCAGAGGCGGTTTCCGCGCACCTTGAGGGCGACGTTCGGAAGCTCCGGGGCGGGCAGTCGGTTGCCCGGGTAGCCCTGAACCTCGCCGAACCGGACCCCCTTCTCCCAGTCGTTTCGTGCTTGTACGATCTCCTCACCGGACCGGCCGATGAAGTTCCACCACATGACGATCTGCTCGCCGAAGGGCGTGCCGCCGAGGAGGATCAGGCGGGCGGGGGTGGGGGAGGGGTTGGTGAGGGTGATGGTGGCGGGGCCGGGCGCGAGGTAGCCGAGGTCGGCGGGGCGGAGGGGGGTGCCGGCGAAGGTGATGTCGCCCTGGTCGACGAGGAGGCCGTGTTCGAAGGCGGGGTCGACGTCGAGGGTGAGGGTGGCGCCCGGTTCGAGGGTGAGCTCGGCGCCGAGCAGCGGGCTGAAGGTGGGGACGGGCGAGGTCTCGCCGGCCAGGGTGCCCAGGAAGACGCGGGCCTCGCCGCCGTCGAGGCTGATCGGGGCGGGGACGTGGTGGTGGAAGTCCCGTGCGGTGTGCCGGTGTTCGTCGGGCAGGGCGACCCAGAGCTGGACGCCGTGCAGGACGGTGGTGGCCGTCGTGGAGGTCTCGGAGTGGGCGATGCCGCGGCCCGCCGTCATGAGGTTGAGCTCGCCGGGGCGGACGAAGGCGTGCACGCCGAGGCTGTCGCGGTGCTCGATCTCGCCGCTGAACAGCCAGCTGACGGTCTGCAGGCCGATGTGCGGGTGCGGGGCGACGTCCATGCCGCCGGTGGTGGCGACGTCGTCGGGGCCGTAGTGGTCGATGAAGCACCAGGCGCCGATCAGGGTGCGCTCGCGCTGCGGGAGGGTGCGGCGGACGGTCATCGCGCGCGGGCCGCCGAGCGGGACGTCGCGCGGGGGGAGGACCCGGACGGTGGCCGGGCGGGGCCCGTTCTCTATGGTGCTCATTGGTTGTGCTCCCTCCCGTGCCGTACGGACACGGGTTCCGTGCGACTCGTTGCCACAAATCGTTTCAGCTTCAACTATTATGGACGATATCGTCCGACAAACACCAGCGCGCAGGCGGAGGAGCTCCAGGTGACCGAGGTGGCGACCACCACGAACAGCCGTCGGGTCTACATCGACAAGCAGCACCCGAAGGCCTTCCGAGCCCTGCGCTCCACCGCCGAGACGGTGCGCGAGGCCGCCGCCGAAGCCGGACTCGACCGGCGGCTGGTCGAACTGGTCAACCTGCGGGTCTCGCAGCTCAACGGCTGCGCCTACTGCCTGGACGTGCACACCAAGGCCGCGCTGCAGGCCGGCGAGAGCGTGCAGCGCCTCGGCGTGCTGAGCGCCTGGCGCGACACCGCGCTGTTCGACGAGCGCGAGCGGGCCGCCCTGGCACTGGCCGAGGCGACCACCCACCCCGCCGACGCCGACGCCCAGGAGACGGCGTACGCGCAGGCCAGGGCCGTGTTCGAGGACGAGCAGATCTCTGCCGTGATCTGGGTCGCGGTCGCCATCAACGCCTTCAACCGCGTCTCGATCCTCAGCAAGCACCCGGTCCGGCCCGCGCGGGCCGACGTCCTCGCCGGACAGTAGGCACCCCCGGGGGCCCGCTGCCGGAAAATCCGTGGCAGGCGGGCCCCGCCGGTGGCAGGGTCGAAGGATGGCCCAGCAGCGCAGCTCGCCCCGCCACCCGCCCCGCGGACCCCGCACCTCCGGGCACCCGTCCGAACTGCACGCCGTGCGCGCCGACTTCGACGACAGCACGATCGTGGTCTACCAGGCCTACACGCCCGCGATCGCCGAACCCGCGCTGCGGGCCGGGCGGTTCGTCGCACCGTTCTCGTTCCGGCGGATGACCTGGATCAAGCCCTCGCTGCCCTGGCTGCTGCACCGCAGCAACTGGGCCACCAGGCCGGGGCAGGAACGCGTCCTGGCCGTCCGGATCACCCGCCGGGGCTGGGAACAGGCCCTCGCGGCGGGCGAGTTGACCACCGGGGACCCGCAGCGGCTGGCGAAAGCCGAGGTGCACGTCCAGTGGGATCCGGAGCGGTCGCTGCGCGGGGCCGCGCTCAACCACTACAGCATCCAGGTCGGCCTGGGGCGGGAGACCGTCCGCCGGTACGCCGAGGAGTGGATCGTCTCGCTCACCGACCTCACGCCGCAGATCCGGCGCGCCGCCGAACTGGTCCGCACCGGCCGCACCGAACAGGCCCGCCGACTGCTCCCCGGCGAACGCCGCTACCCGCTGCCCGCCGAGCTCGCCGCGCGCCTCTGCGGAGCCTGAAGGTGGTGGAGCGGGAGTCAGGGCAGGTCGGCGGGGCGGATCCGGTAGACCTGGAGATTCAGGTCGTAGTACTTGGACGTCTCGCCGACCCAGCGCATCCCGAGCCGCTTGGCCACCGCGTGCGCCCGGTCGTTCTTCGGCCGGGCCACCGCGAAGATCTCCTCCACGTCCTGCTCGAACGCCCAGTGCAGCAGCGCCAGGCCCGCCTCCGTCGCGTACCCCTGGCCCCAGGCGGGCGGGGCCAGCTGCCAGGTGATCTCCAGGTCCTCCTCGTACGGCGGCAGCGGCCGGATGCTGAACCCGCCGACCACCTTCCCGTCCTCCCGGCGCTGCACCGCCCACCGGCCGCGCGGCGGCAGCAACCCGGACTGCTCCTGCGCCCAGGCCTGCAACACCGCGCGCATCGCGTCGAGGTCGGTGACCCGGGCCATCGCGGGCGTGAGCCAGCGGGCGACGTCCGTGGAGCCGTACACGGCCAGCGCGTCCTCGGCGTCGTCGGGCGTCCAGTCGCGGACGACGAGCCGGTCAGTGGTCAGGCTGATCCCCATGGCCGGGTCCTCCCTCATGCGGATGGCGGGCGTCTCCTCCCCCGGAGTGTGCGCCCCCGACCCCGTTCCGTCGAGCCGGGGAACCGGACCGCACCATGCGTCATCGACCGGTCACCCGGCCGCCGCGCCCCGCCGCCCCTCGGACGGGCCGACGGGGGTGTCAGCGGCGGCCCGCCAGGGGAATCCGGACGCCGTCCGAGCCGCCGGCCTCCACGGCCAGCGCGGCGTCGATCTCCTCGGGCAGCGCCGCCAGGCCCAGGACGGCCAGTGCCAGACCGGCCGCCGTGCGGTGCCAGTCGCCGGCCCGGCGCATCAGCGTGTGGCCGCTGCCGAACACCCGGTAGCCGGCCACCCGCGCGCCGTGGTCGCGGGCCCGCAGCGCGAACAGGTCGGTGTCGGCGGGCGGCGTCACCCGGTCGCGGTCGCCGTGCAGCATCAGCACGGAACGGCCCTTCAGGTGCTCGGTCGGCTCGTTCCGGGGGCACCACGGCGCCAGCGCCACCACCCCCTGCACGCACGGGTGCGCGGCCGCCCGCAACGCCGCCCGGCCGCCCATCGAATGCCCGATCAGCACCGTCGGCACCGGACCCAGCGCCTCGGCCAGCTCCGCCAGCGCCGCCTCCGCGTCACGCGCCGCGTCCGCGCGCTCGCCGTTCCACCCCCGGCAGCGGTAGTGCACCGTGCCCACCGCCAGCGACCGCCCGGCGGCCCCGCCCGCGCCGGCGCGCACCGCACGCTCCACGGCCCGCGCGAACGGAAGCATCCGCAGCCCCGGCAGGTTCAGCGCCGGCACCGGCTCCGCGCCGAACTCCCGCCCGCCGTGCAGCACCAGCACCGCCGCCTCCGGCGCCGCGGGCCGCACCCGCCACGACAGCGCCCGATGCCCCGCCGCCGCCCCGTCGGAGCGCACCGTCAGCTGCCCGCCGTCCATCACACCGTCCCGTCGCCGTGCCGACCTGGGCTGCCACTGTACGCGGACGCCGCCGCCGACCGGGAGCGGGCGGCGGGAGCGGGCGGCCGACCCGGCGCCGGGCGCGGAGGCCCTCGCCCGCCAGGGCCGGTGCGGGACGCGGGAGCTGACTGCTCGTAGGGTGGCAGCGTGCCGACCACGCCCGCCCGCGGACGGTCGGCGCCCAGTCGCGGACGCGCCCCGACCAGCGGGCCGCGGCAGCTCCGCGTCCGACCGGCAGAGCCGAGGAGAGCCATGGCCGACGACCACCCGCCCCGCACCGACGGCACCCCGACCGCCGAACTCGGCGTCATCGGCGGCTCCGGACTGTACGCGCTGCTCGACGACGTCACCGAAGTGCGCGTCGAGACGCCCTACGGGCCGCCCAGCGACGCCCTGTTCATCGGCGAGGCGGCCGGCCGACGGGTCGCCTTCCTGCCCCGCCACGGCCGCGGCCACCGGCTGCCGCCGCACCGCATCAACTACCGCGCCAACCTGTGGGCGCTGCACTCGCTCGGGGTGCGCCAGATCCTCGGCCCGTGCGCCGTCGGCGGCCTGCGCCCCGAGTACGGACCCGGCACGCTGCTGGTGCCCGACCAGTTCGTGGACCGCACCTCCGGCCGGGCGCAGACCTACTACGACGGCCGCAGCCTGCCCGACGGCACCGTCCCGGAGGTGGTGCACGTCCCGATGGCCGACCCCTACTGCCCCGACGGCCGCGCCGCCGCACTGGCCGCCGCCCGCTCGCTCGCCTGGGAACCCGTGGACGGCGGCACCCTGGTGGTGATCGAGGGACCGCGCTTCTCCACCCGCGCCGAATCCCGCTGGTTCACCGCCAACGGCTGGTCCGTGGTCGGCATGACCGGCCACCCCGAGGCCGCGCTGGCTCGCGAACTCGGCCTCTGCTACACCTCGTTGAACCTCGTCACGGACCTCGACGCCGGCGTCGAGACCGGCGAGGGCGTCACCCACGCCGAGGTGCTGAAGGTCTTCGCGAGCAACGTCGACCGCCTGCGCACCGTCCTGTTCAAGGCCCTCGAATCGCTGCCCGCCACCCGCGACTGCCTCTGCTCGCATGCCCTGGACGGCGTGCAGACCGGGCTGCCCGGGGTCTGAGCCCTGGCACGCCGATCGGCCGACGCCCCACCCTGCCGCGGGCGGTGCGCCGGCCGATCGCCGACTCCGTGCGGGTGGGCGCGCCCGCTATCGGTTCCGCCCGCGTCGCAGATGCGCCAGCACCATCAAGGCCGCCAACGCCGTGCCCCAGGCCGCCACCACGGCGACCAGCAGCATCGGCGCCCGCAGCGCCACCGCCAGTCCCAACAGTCCGAACGAAACGACCAGACAGCACGCGACCACCACGACCACCGACCGTGGTCGGGCGACCAGCGACCGCCGCAGCCGGGCCAACCTCGCCGGCCGCATCGTGCGCAGCTCGCGCTCCAGCTCCAGATCGCTTCCCAGCTCGGCCTCGATCTGATGAAGGATCAGGAGCTCACGCGGGGAGAGTGCCGGTCCGTCCATCAACCACCTCCGCGCCGCCAGGCAGGCGCGCCCGGCCTTCCCCGCCGGCGCGTCCCTACGTCCCAGGTTTCAACACATCTGCCCGCTGCACGCCGGTTCTAACATGCGAACGGCGGGCCGAACCGCCGTGCCGCGACCGGTGTTTCGTCCCCTCGCGACCCAAATGACCCGCGCGCCGCGCCCACCCCACGCGCCCCGCTGCAACCCGCCGCACGGCACCCGCGCGGCACCCGCGCCGCCGCTGCGACGGCGCGCGACGTGCACCGGCAGAACCGATTCACCACCGGGCCCCGCCACTACGGTGGTGCGCGCCCGGGCCGGACCCGCCGGCCCGGGCGTCCGATCGGAAAGGCCGCACCACCCCATGCACCTGCGTCGCACGGCTGCCGCCGCCCTCGCCTCCTTCGCCCTGCTGTTCGCCACGCCATGCCCCGCCGCCGCGGCAGTCGGCGAGTTCCGGTACACCTACATCTCCGACTTCGGCAACCGCGAGTCCGGTGTGCTGATCGACCCCGGTAGTCGCGAATGCATCACCCTCCCCGAGGTCGCCGACCCCGGCTCCTCCGAACCCGCCTTCGCCCCGCAGAACTTCACTCACTCCACCGCCACCGTGTTCACCGGCCCCGACTGCGACGGCGACTACTACTCGCTGCGCCCCGGCGGCCGTGCCTCCGACCGGCTCAAGCTCCGCTCCGTCGTGTTCTCCTGACCGGACCGCAGCCGTCCGTGCCGCGCGGCCCCGCCCCGACGGGGCTGCGCGCCCGGCTGGTTCGACCCCGCGCCGACGGGGCTGCGGGGCCACCTGCTTCGGCCCGGGCACCGGGTGCCGGGGCCGCGGAGATCGCCCGGATCGGTGAGATCGCCGGGATCGCCGAACTCCCGGCGGGCGCAGGCACGGTGGGCGTCAGGAGGCCTTGCGCGGTGCGGCCTTCTTCGCGGCGGCCTTCTTGGCGGGCGCCTTGGCGCTCTTCTTCGCCGCCGCGCCGCTCCGACCCGCCGCTGCCTTCCGGGTCCGCTTCGCGGCGCCGCCTCCGCCCGACGACGCGTCCTCGGCCTGCTCCGTCTCGGCCGCCTCCTCTTCCGCCGTGCCGGTCGCCCGACCGCCCTTCGCGGCCCGGCCGTGGTCGCCCTTGGCGGCCTTCACGCTGCTGCGCAGCACCGCCATCAGGTCGATCACCTCGGCCCCGCCGCCCTCGGGCTGCTCCTCCAGGTGCGGCGCCTCGACCCCGGCGAGCTTGGCGTCGATGACCCCCTGCAGCGCGAGCTGGTACTCGTCGTGCAGCTCGGACAGGTCGAAGTCCTCCGACAGCGTGTCCATCAGCGAGCGCGCCATCTTCAACTCCTGCGGACGGACCGTCACTTTCGCGTCCGGTGCCATCCCCTCCGCGGAGCGCACCTCGTCCGGCCACAGGCAGGTCTGCAGCACCAGGGTGTCCTCGTGCACCCGCAGCACCGCCAGCGACTCCCTGGTCCGCATGGTCACCTTGGTCACCGCGATCTGCCCCGACTCGCGCAGCGCGTCCCGCAGCAGCACGTACGGCTTCGCCGGGGCCTTGTCGGCCGTGGTCACGTAGTAGGCCTTGGAGTACATCAGCGGATCGATCGACTCGGCCGGGACGAACGCCAGCACGTCCACCACCTTCTTGCTCGGCAGCGGCAGCTCCGCGAGATCCTCCTCGTCGAGCACCACCTGCCGACCGTCCGGGGACTCGTACCCCTTGGCGATCTCGCTGTACGGAACCTCCTTTCCCTCCGCCTCGCAGAACCGCTTCAACCGGATGCGCGAGCCGTCCTTCACATGCACCTGGTGCAGGGAAGGGCCGCTATGCTCCTCGGTGGCGGCATACAGCTGGACCGGCACGCTGACCAGCCCGAACGTGATGACGCCTTTCCAGGTGACCTGTGGCATGGCACGGCCCTTTCGCGGGGATTTCCCACGGTATGCCCGAGCGACAGGTCACGGAAGTCGAGGGCCGCCGGCTGGTCCTCTCCCACCTCGACAAGGTCCTCTGGCCCGTCACCGGCTGGACCAAGGGCGAGGCCCTGTACTACTACGCGCAGATCGCCCCGGCGATGCTGCCGCACCTGCGCGGCCGCGCCGCCAGCTTCCTGCGCTTCCCCTCCGGGGTCGGCGAGGAGGGGTTCTTCGCCAAGAACCCGCCACCCGGACTGCCCGCCTGGATCCGCACCGTGACCGCGCCCAGCCACGAGGGCCCCAAGCAGCGCGTGGCCGTGGACGACCTGCCGACGCTGATGACCGTCGCCAACGGCTACGCCCTGGAACTGCACGTCCCGCAGTGGACAGCCGAGAGCGGACCCGACGCCCACGACCGCCTGGTCGTCGACCTCGACCCCGGCCCGGGCGCCGACCTCACCCACTGCTGCCTGGTCGCCCTGCTGATCCGTGAAGCCCTCGCCGCCGACGGCCTGGTCTGCCGGCCCAAGACCTCCGGCAGCAAGGGACTGCACCTGTACGCCGCGCTCCGCCCCGCCCCCGCCCAGCAGGTCAGCGACTACGCGCGGGCCCTCGCCGAACGCCTCGCCCGCGAGTACCCCGCCCTGGTGGTGTCCCGGATGACCAAGGCGCTGCGCCCGGGAAAGGTGTTCGTCGACTGGTCGCAGAACGCGACGGCGAAGACCACCGCCGCGCCCTACACCCTGCGCGCCACCGGCGTCCCGGGGGTGTCGGCCCCGGTGAGCTGGAGCGAGGTCGAGCACTGCACCGACCCGGCCGAGCTGACCTTCAGCCCGGACGAGGTGCTCGACCGGTTCGCCGAGCAGGGCGACCTGCTGGCCGGCCTGCTCAGCGACGACCAGGCGCTGCCCGGGTCAGACGACTGACCCGGGGCGGCGGGCCGGGGCTGCGGCGCAAGGCTGGCGCGGTGCTGCGGCGCGCTGCTGCGGTGCTGTGGCGCTGCGGTGCTGTGGCGTCAGGACGTGGCGGCCTCCGCGGCGGGCTCGGCTATCAGGGCGGTGGCGGTGCGGCGGAACCCGACGCTCTCGTAGATCCGGGCCACCGCGTCGTCGCTGGCGGACAGGAAGAGGGTGCGTATGCCGGTGGCCCGCGCGTGCTCGACCAGGTGCGCGGTGACCCGGCGCGCCAGGCCCTGTCGGCGCAGCGACGGGAGCGTCGCCACCGCGACGATCTCGCTGACCCCGCCGACCGGCTGGTGGCAGCCGGAGGCGCCGGCCAGGCCGTCCGGCCCGACCGTCGCGGCGACGACGGTGCGGCCGGCCTCCATCCGCCCGATCATCCGCGTCACCATGCCGTCGGCGATCGCCGCCCGGGTCGCTTCGGCGAGCTGCTCCGGGCCCGCCTCGCCGACCAGGGTGCCCGGCTCGGCGAAGGCGAGGTGCGGGACGGCGACGGCGCTCGGCAGCAGCGGATCGTCGGTCGTCAGCACCCGGACCTCCGGCCCGTCCTCCCCAGCCGGGGCGGCAGTCGAGGGGTTGTTGAGCTCCAGGACCAGCAGCGGGTGCTCGTGCACCTCCAGCCCGGAGGCCTCGACGGCGGCGCGCAGACCCGGCGAGGTCTCGTGCACCCATTCGAAGCTCTCCGGCGCGCCGAGCTCGCGCTGGCGGGCCCGGACGCGATCCACATCTGCCGCGGTGAACTGCCCGTCGCCGCCCAGCGTCGGGCGCCCGTAGTAGTGCCAGCCCGACCCGGTGCGGACGAACAGGGTGAACGGGCCGTGTTCCTCGGCGGTCGCGGAGAACCGGGGAACCGCGTCGTAGAACTCTTCGAGCCTGGCCAGAACGGCCGACGGCCCGCCCACCTCGGCGTCCGGGGCGGAGGTGGAGTCGGTGTCGTGCAGGGTGTCGCGCATCGTGCCGTCCAAGGTGTGGTGCGTCCTCTCGTGGAGGTTGATCATGCGGAATCAAAGCAGGGCGATCGGACGGCTGCACGCACTTTTTCGAACCCCGCGCATCGATTGTTCGACCCGCCCGACCTGCAGTGGCGTCGATTGGCGAACCGATTCTGCGTTGGGGGAGCTGACGTGAAGGCACTGGAAATCGGGGTGCGGCTCCCTCCCGCGGGTGCCGACGGGAGGGATCGGAGGTCCGAACGCGGTGCCGAGGTTCACTCGGGGGAGGGATGGCACGCCGCACCGCGCTGACGCCAGGTCAGGCCTTCCACACCTCGGCGAGGTGCGCGATCAGCAGCTCGGCCACCTCGGCCGGGCGCTCCAGGGCGGGCAGGTGGCCGGCCCACGGGAGTTCGCGGTACTCGCTGTTGGGCAGCACGGCCGCCACGTCGACGGCGATCCGGCGGAAGTCCTCCACGTCGTGCCGGCCGCCGAGCACCAGCGCCGGGGCGACGGCGTCGCGCAGGTCCACCTCGATCCGCGTCGGCTGGATCTCCTCCTCGGGCGCGAGCTGCACCTCGTACGCGTTGCGCTGCATCAGCCGGACCTTGGCCCTGGCGGCCTCGTCCGCGTCCGGCCCGAGCCAGGTGTCCACGTTCAGCTCGACCGCCTCGTCCAGCCGGCCGGACTCGACCAGCCCGATCTCCCGATCGCCCCACTCCGCGAGCTCGGCGCTCGGCTCGTGGGTGGAGCTGCCCGGGCAGAGCAGCGTGAGCGAGTGCACCCGCTCCGGGCGGTACGCCGCGAACTGCGACGCCATGGTGCCGCCGAAGGAGGAACCGATGAGGGAGACCCGGTCGATGCCGAGCTCGTCGAGGAGCTCTTCCAGGTCGGTCAGATTGCTGTACGGCACGTCCGCGCAGGGGGTCTCCCCGAAACCGCGGAAGTCGCACCGCACGACTCGGTACCCGGCCTCGCGCAGCGCGTCCCACTGGCCGTCCCACATGCGCCGGTCGCAGACGGAGGAGTGCAGGAGGAGTACCGCGGGGCCGGTGCCGGCCACCTCGTGAGTGATCGTCATCGCGACAACCTAGAGCGGCAGCCGTCCATCCGACCAGGGAATTTGCTGTCGGCGTAGGTGCCGGGGCCGGTCGGAGCGGGTGTCCGTGGCGGGCGGCATGATGGGGGAGTGCCCGAAGGAGACAGCATCTACCTGGTCGCCACGCAGCTCAACCACGCGCTCTCCGGCGGGGTGTTGACGGTGGCGGACCTGCGCGTGCCCGCCCACGCCACCGCCGACCTCACCGGCTGGCGCGTGCTGGAGACGGTGCCGCGCGGCAAACACCTGCTGACCAGGTTCGAAGGCGGCGTGACCCTCCACACCCATCTGCGGATGGACGGCCGCTGGCAGGTGTTCCGGCCCGGCGAGCGGTGGCGCAGCGGCCCGGCGTTCCAGATCCGGGCGATCCTCGGCACCGAACAGGGCACGGCCGTCGGCTACCGGCTGCCCGTGGTGCAACTGCTGCGCACCGCCGAGGAAGCACGAGTGGTCGGCCACCTCGGGCCCGACCTGCTCGGCCCCGACTGGGACGTCGCCGAGGTCCGCCGCCGCATGCTGGCCGCCCCGCAGCGCCCCGTCGGCGCGGCACTGCTGGACCAGCGGAACCTGGCCGGCATCGGCAACGTGTACGCCAACGAACTGAGCTTCCTGGCCGGCGTCACCCCGTGGCTCCCGGTCGCCGAACTGCCGGACCTGGACCGGCTGCTGCACCGGGCGCACCAACTGCTGGACGCCAACAAGCTGCGGCACGGCCACATCACCACCGGCGACACCCGGCCCGGTTGCCAGAACTGGGTGTACGGCCGGGCCCGCCGCAACTGCGTGCGCTGCGGCACGCCGATCCGCACCGGCACGCACGCGCAGGACCGCACCGCGTACTGGTGCCCGCGCTGCCAGCGCGGGCCGGCACCGACCGGCTGAGCGGAGGACGCGGGCGGTGCGGGCCGCAGCCCACTCAGTCCCGTTCGACCAGCGCCGGGTGGCGGGGATCGTCGACACGGACGGTCAGGTCGGCCAGCTCCGCCGGGTCCGTCTCGGTGCGGTAGCGTTCGTGGGCCGGCAGCGTCCAGTGCAGGTCGGCGGGGGTGCGGCGGGCGAGCGCGGCGGGCGACTGCGTGAGGTGCACGGCGAATTCGAGCGGCAGCCAGCGGCCGAGCAGGAACGGGCCGTCCAGCAGCAGCACGCCGCGCGGCGGCAGCTCCAGGTAGCCGGCCCGGGTCGAGCGGTCGGTGGCCGGGTCCCAGAACGTCGGCAGGATCCGGCCGTCCGCCCCCGGCTCCAGCGGATCGAGGACCTCGCGCAGCAGCGCGCCCTCGTCCAGCCACAGATCGTGAAAGGCGTCCGGGTCCTGCTTGCCGTACTCGAAGCGGACCGAGGCGGGGCGCAGGAAATCGCCCGCCGACACCCGCTGCACCGGCCGGCCGAGCAGTCGCAGTGGCTCCACCAGCGCGTCCGCCAGCTCGCCCGGGCGGGCCGCCGCCGCGCCGTCGATCGCCACCCGAAGGCGGCGGTCCGGGTCGCCGGGCAGGCCGTGGATCCGCTCCGCGAGCAGGTCGACCAGGCGCTCCGGGGAGATCGGGGTCACCCGCACCGGGCGATCACATCCCTTCCGTCAACCGGACTATATTTTCCGACACCTGATCGTCGCTCATCCCAGGGGGACCTCGTCGTGCGTTCGCCGACTCTCGCCGAAGTGGACGCCCTCGCCGCCCGCGCCCACGCCGGACAGTACGACCGGATCGGCGTCCCCTACATCGAGCACGTCCGGGCGGTGGCGGCGGGCGTGGCCGCGTTCGGCACCGGACTGCAGATGGCCGCGCTGCTGCACGACGTGCTGGAGGACACCCCGACCCGCCCCGAGGAGCTGCTCGCCGTCGGAATCCCCGCAGCCGTCCTCGCCACCGTCCGGCGCGTCACCCGGACGCCCGGGACGGACTACCGGGCCATGCTGCTCGACATCGTCACCGACCACGCCGCCACCCTCGTCAAGATCGCCGACAACGCCCACAACTCCCGCGCCGACCGGTCCGCCCGCCTGCCCGAGGCGGACCGCGCCCGGCTCGCCGCGCGCTACCGCGACGCCCGCGCCGTGCTGTGGCCCGCCGTCGCCGAAGCCGACCTGCGGACCGTCCTCGCCGCCGTCAACCCCGCGCTGCTGATCGAACTCGACTGAAACGATTCGCGGGAGCAGGCTGGAAGGAGCAGCGGGGGCCGACAGCGAGGAGCCGAGCATGTCCGATATGAACGACAGGCTCAACGACAAGGCACAGCGCGACGAGGACGACGTCCGCGCCGCCGACCCCGAGGAAGGCATCACCTCCTACCAGACCATGCACGCCTGGGAGGAGTCGCAGGCGGAGGGCGACCGGCTCGCCGAACCGCCCCAGCAGGAGAACGAGCGGTGAGCGCCCGCGCAGCGGTCTCCGAACCGCACGTCTCCGACTGGTCCGTCCGCCTGCGGCTGGTCGAGGTCGGCGACCTCACCCAGGCACACGCCGTCCTCGACACCGGCGTCAACCTGATCGAGGTCGACGCCGAGGCCCACCGCAGCGCCCAGGACCCGGCCGACCCGGCGATCGGCGACGAGCTCGCCGTCGGACGCGCCCTGGCCGCCCTCGGGCAGCAGCTGATCCACCGCGGCTCGACCGCCGCCGAAGCCGTCGAATCCGCCCGCCGTCGCGACACGCCGTAGTCGCCGCGGCCCGTGACCGCCGCACCGGTGAGCGCCGCTGCACGTTCCGCAGCGTTCGGCGACCGTCGTGGTGGAAGCCGAGGTCGCTGCGGAAGCCGGGCGGACGGCTGCGAGCGTCGCCACGGAAGCCGGCGTCGCAACGGAAGCCGGGTGGGCAGGCCGAAACCCGGACCGCGCGCCTGGCTGCGCCGCGATCCGGGTCGGGGAGGGTCAGGCCTGCGGGGCGGCCGCGCCGCCGCCGGACTTCACCGCCTCCACCATGTGCTGATGCACCTCGCGGGCCGCCGCCTCGTCCGCCGCGGGCACCGGACTGCCCTCCACGGTGAACCAGTCGAGGGCCCCGCTGTACTGCACCGTCAGTCGCGCCTCGCCCTCGATCCACATGGTGTGCACCGTCAGATCCCCGGTGATGACGCCGATCTCCACGGTCTTCACGCCGCCGTGGCCGGACAGAATGCCCTGCGTGGTCCAGGTTGCCCAGGTGTTCACAAACCCGCTCCCATCCGCCGCCCTGAGGGCCGCTCGGTCCCGACCCCACAGGTACCCAACCCGTGGCGACCGTCTTCCACTGTCACCCAGAAGGCCGAAAACCGCCCCCCGGGCGGGCGCTCGCCGCCGGGAATAGCATCGAGACATGGGAGAGCGAGAACCAGCGCTCACCGCGCCGAAACTGGTCGTCGAAACCGGCGGCGACTCGACGGTCATCACGCCGAGCCGCACCTACGCCCTCGGCCGCGATCCCGCCAGCGACATCGTCCTCACCGACCCGAGGGTCTCCTGGCACCACGCACGGCTCCACGCGGGCGACGGGCACTGGATCGTCGACGACACCGACTCCACCAACGGCACCTGGGCCGACGGACAGCGGATCATCCACCTGGAGATCGAACCCGGCACCGTGCTCTGCCTCGGCAGCCCCGCCGACGGGCCGCGCTGCACGTTCAGCGCCGTGGCCAGGCCGACCGCTGTCCACCCGCTGCCGGGCACCGGACCGCCCGCCGGCGGCCGGCCCTCCGCGCTGACCGCCATCACCGGCTCGCTCCGGCCGCCCTCCAGCGTCCGCCCGCTGCCCACCAGGGTCTTCCGGATCGGGCGGGCCACGGACAACGACCTGGTGCTCGGCGACCTGTCCGTCTCCCGGCACCACGCCGAACTGCGGGCCATGGCCGACGGCCGCTACGAGATCGCCGACCTGGACAGCCACAACGGCACCTACCTCAACGGCCAAGCCGTGCTGCGGGCCCCCGTCGGACCCGGCGACCTGGTCGGCATCGGCCACTCGATGTTCTGCCTGGTCGGCGACGAACTCCAGGAATTCGTCGACACCGGCGACATCGACCTCGACGTCTCCGACCTCACCGTGCAGGTCGCCGGCAACCGCACCCTGCTCGACCACGTCACCTTCCCGGTCGGACAGAAGAGCCTGCTCGCCGTCGCCGGACCCAGCGGCGCCGGCAAGTCCACCCTGCTCAACGCGCTCACCGGGCTGCGCCCCGCCGACCGGGGCACCGTCAGCTACGACGGCCGCGACCTGTACCGCGACTACGCCGAACTGCGGCAGCGCATCGGCCTCGTCCCGCAGGACGACATCCTGCACACCCAGCTGACCGTCCGGAAAGCGCTGTCCTACGCCGCCGAACTGCGCTTCCCCGACGACACCGCGCCCGGCGAACGCGCCGCCCGCGTCACCGAGGTGATCGACGAACTCGGGCTCGCCCGGCGCAGCGACCAGGTCATCTCCAGCCTCTCCGGCGGCCAGCGCAAACGCGTCAGCGTCGCCCTCGAACTGCTCACCAAACCGTCCCTGCTGTTCCTCGACGAACCCACCAGCGGCCTCGACCCCGGCATGGACCGCTCCGTGATGCAGATGCTGCGCGGCCTCGCCGACGACGGACGGACCGTCATCGTGGTCACCCACAGCGTGCTCAGCCTCGACCTGTGCGACCGGCTGCTGCTGCTCGCCCCCGGCGGTCGGACCGCCTGGTACGGGCCGCCCGGCGAAACCCTCGACCACTTCGGGTACGCGCACTGGCCCGAGGCCTTCGAAGCGTTCGAGAACGAGACCGACCGCGACTGGGCCGGACAGTTCCGCGCCTCCGAGCCCTACCGCAGGTACGTGGCACGCCCCGCCGCCCGGCAGCCCGGCGCGGCCCTTCCCCCCGGCGGTGCCGCGAGGCCCGCCGCCGCGGCGTCCGCAGGCCAGGCGTCCGCGGGCGCAGCGTCCGCGGCGGACCTGCCGGCCGCCAGGCCGAGGCCGCGGCGATGGCGCAGACAGGTCGGCACGCTCTGCCGCCGCTACGCCAGCGCCCTGGCCGCCGACCGCACCTTCCTCGCCGTGATGATCGCCCTCCCGTTCGTGATGGGCGCGATGGCGCACGCCCTCGCCGGCAGCCGACTCGACCAGAACACCGCCCTGAACGCGCTGCTCATCCTGTGCGTCGGAGGCGTGCTCACCGGGGCCGCCAACGCGGTACGGGAACTGGTCAAGGAACGGACGATCTATCGGCGCGAACGTGCCGTGGGCCTCTCCAGATCGGCCTACCTGTGCTCGAAGATCGTGGTGCTCGGCACCGTGACCGTCGTCCAGGCGGTGGTGCTCACCATGGTCGCGCTGGTCGGCGTCCGGCTCCGGCCACAGGGCGGCAGCGGCGTCTTCCTGCCACCGCTGCTCGAAATCACCATCGCCGTGGCGCTGCTCTCGCTCACCGCGATGATGCTCGGCCTGCTGATCTCGGCGTTGGTGAAGAAGGAAGAGGTGACCATGCCACTGCTGGTGCTGGTCGCCATCGTCCAGGTGGTGTTCTGCGGGGCCCTGCTGCAGCTCGACCACATTCCGGTGCTCAACCAGCTCTCCTGGCTGGTGCCGTCGCGCTGGGCGCTCGGTGCGATGGCCTCCACCATCGACCTGCACGCCATCGTGCCGGGCAGCCTCACCGACGACCCCCTGTTCGCGCACCGGCCCGGCATCTGGCTGCTCGACGTGGGCATGCTGGTCGCCCTCGCCGTGCTGTACGGGCTGATCGTCGCCCGGCTGCTGCGCCGCCACGAACCGGCCGTGATGCGGCGGTAGCCCATGGGCAGCACCGGAGGATTCCGGCCCACCCACGTCGTCCCCGGCGACGGAATGCCGACCTGGACCGGCCCCGACCCCGCCGCCGCGGGCGTCTCCCTCGACCCGCTGCTGCCGGTCGTGCTGGCCGAGGCGCGCGGCAACTGGGCCCGGATCGTCTGCTCCAACGGCTGGAGCGCCTGGGTCGACGGCCGGCTGCTGGTCGCCCTGCCGCAGCGCCCCCCGACCAACGGCCTCCCGCTCGCCACCGGCGACGACCCGCGCCCGCTGCTCGACGCGCTGGAGCACGGCCTCGCCACCTACCGGCGGCTGCTCGACGACTACGCGGCCGGCCGGATCGACCTGGAGGCCTTCCGAGCCGGTACCCGCGAGCTGCGGCTGGGCGCGGTGATCGACGGACCTTCCGCCTGGCTGCTCGACCTCGAACGGGGCCGCTGGTACTACAGCGACGCCGCACAGGTGCAGGGCTACGCGGTGGCCGACGGATCGCCCGCTCGTGCGGGCGGCGTGGGTGCGGGCGGCAGCGGGCGTGGCGGGAGCTGACGGGTGGCCGGGGAGAAGTCGCTGGCCGCCGCCGAGCCGGGTGAACTCGGCGGCCGGACGCTCGCCGGGTACCGGTTGGAGCACGTGATCGGGCGGGGCGGCATGGCGGTGGTCTACCGGGCCGAGGACCTCCGGCTGGGCCGCACCGTGGCGGTGAAGCTGCTGGCTCCCGAACTGGCCCGCAACGAGACGTTCCGGCAGCGGTTCGTCCGGGAGTCCCGGGTCGCGGCCTCGCTGGACCATCCGAACATCGTCCCGGTGTACGAGGCCGGTGAGGTCGAGGGCGTGCTCTACATCGCCATGCGGTACGTCCGAGGCCGGGACCTGCGCGGCCTGCTCGACCGGCAGGGCCCGCTGCCGGCCTCGCAGGCGGTGCGGATCGCCGTCCAGGTGGCCAGCGCCCTGGACACCGCGCACGCCCACGAACTCGTCCACCGCGACGTCAAACCGGGCAACGTGCTGATCGCCGAGGGCACCGACCCCGACCATCCCGAGCACGCCTACCTCACCGACTTCGGGCTGACCAAGAAGTCGCTCTCGCTGACCGGCCTGACCAGCGTCGGCCAGTTCGTCGGCACCCTGGACTACGTGGCGCCCGAGCAGATCTCCGGCAAGCCGGTGGACGGGCGCTGCGACGTGTACAGCCTGGGCTGCGTGGTGTACGAGATGCTCACCGGCGGCCCGCCGTTCCGCCGGGACGACGACCTGGCGCTGCTGTGGGCCCACCTCAACGATCCGCCGCCGGACGTGCTGGAGCAGCGTGCCGACCTTCCGGACGAGGTGGGCGCCGTGCTCCGCCGCGCGATGGCGAAGCGGCCCGAGAGCCGGTACGACAGCTGCCTGGAGTTCGTCGCGGCGCTGCGGACCGCATCCGGAGCCCGGCCAGGAGAGAAGCAGCGTCAGATGCCGCCGATGCCGCCCGCATGGGCGTGGCCGGTGTTCGACCCGGACGGGATGCGTTGACGCCCGGCGCTTCGGTCGGATTCGGAGCAATGGTCGTGCCTTTCGCCGAGGTTGATGATGGGGTGGGAGTCGTAACGATCTCTGGCATGCACCTATCAATCCTGAGAGTTTGCTGGCAATCTGCGCCTCGGCCAGGGCCCCCACAGACCCTGGCGACCGAGAGGAGCACCGATGAGCGACAGACTCCGCGTCCTCGCCACCCGGGCCGCCGCACTGCTGAGCACCACCGTGCTCGTTGCCGCCGGCACCGCGACCCTGGCCGCCCCCACCGCGCAGGCCGCCGCAGGCACCGGCGCGGCGGCCGCGACCTGCACGGCGACCCAGGTGGTGGCGAACGGCGGATTCGAGTCCGGCACCACGCCGTGGACCACCTCCAGCGGCGTCATCACCAGCGGCGGAGGCCAGAGCGCCCACAGCGGAACGTCCTTCGCCTGGCTGGACGGCTACGGGTCGGCCCACACCGACTCGCTGACGCAGACCGTCACCCTGCCGGCGGGCTGCACCAGTGCCAGCCTCAGCTTCTGGCTGCACGTGGACACGGCCGAGACCACCAAGACCACGGCCTACGACAAGCTCACCGCCAAGATCGGCACCACCACCCTCGCCACGTACTCCAACCTCGACGCGGCGGCCGGCTACGTGAAGAAGACCCTCGACGTGTCCGCCTACGCCGGGCAGACCGTCAGCCTCGCGTTCAGCGGCGTCGAGGACTCCGGGCTGCAGACCAGCTTCGTGCTGGACGACGTCGCACTCGACGCCTCCGGCGGCGGCACCCCACCGACCACCGACGCCACCCGCACCCCCGCGCCCACCGGCTACACCGTCAACCTGGCCAGCGACGCGAGCGGCGCCAACTGGTCCGGCCACCAGAGCATCGGCTTCACCAACCCCTCGGCAACCCCGCTGACCGAGGTGTACCTGCGGCTGTGGGACAACTACCACGGCAGCTGCCCCACGACGCCGATCACCGTCAGCAACCTGACCGGCGGCACCGCCGCGGCGCTCACCGTCGGCTGCACCGCGCTCAAGGTCACCCTGCCCGCGCCGCTCGCCCAGGGCGCAAGCGGGAGCGTCGGCTTCGACCTGTCCATCGCCGTCCCCTCCGGCGCGGACCGGTTCGGGCGCGACGGCGCGTTCAACTTCATCGGCAACGCACTGCCCGTGCTCGCCGTCCGCGACGCGGCCGGCTGGCACCTCGACCCGTACACCAACAACGGCGAGTCCTTCTACACGCTGGCCTCCGACTACACCGTCACCCTCGACCACCCGAGCAGCCTGCTCGTCCCCGCGACCGGCACCTCGGTGGACACCCCCGGCAGCAGCGGACGGACCGTCACCACCGCCACCGCCAAGAACGTCCGCGAATTCGCCTGGGCGGCCGGGCCGTTCACCAAGATCTCCGGCACCTCGCCGAACGGCGTCGCCGTCAACGTGTACTCCGTCAGCGGCATCAGCTCCAGCAGCGCGCAGTCCATGCTGACCACCGCCAAGTCCGCGGTCGACTCGCACGCAGCCCGCTTCGGCGCCTACCCCTACGGCGAACTCGACGCGGTCATCGACAACAACTTCTGGTTCGGCGGCATGGAGTACCCCGGCTTCGTCCTCGACCTGGTCTCCACCACCGCACTGACCCACGAGATCGGCCACCAGTGGTGGTACGGCATCGTCGGTGACGACGAGTACAACAGCCCCTGGCTGGACGAGGCGTTCACCGACTACGCCACCGACCTCGCGCTCGGCGGCACCGGCACCAACTGCTGGAACAGCGTCTCCTGGGCGTCCTCCGCCGAGAAGATCACCAACTCGATGGCCTACTGGGACGCCAACTCCTCCCGCTACTCCACCGTCATCTACAACTACGGCAAGTGCGCGCTGCACGACCTGCGCCGCACCATCGGCGACACCGCGATGACCACGCTGCTGCGCAACTATGCGGCGGCGCACTGGTTCGGGGTGTCCACCACCGCCGAGTTCAAGGCCGCCGCGCAGGCCGCGACGACCGTGGACCTGACCTCCTTCTGGACCCAGCACCGCATCGAAGGCTGAGTTCCGACCGCCGACCCCGCCCGCCCGGTGCCGACGCGCACCGGGCGGGCCGGGCAGGTCGGGCGGGCCGGGTCGGCGCGGAAGGCCGGAGGCGGCCGCGCCTCCGTACCCGCCGGCGGGGCGACTCGTGCTTCGGCACCGGTCCGCCATCAGAGTGGAGTCCTCCGTTCGGGTGAGGCCGGGTGATTGCGCGATCGCGCGCCGCGGTGCCGCCCGGCGGGGCCCCGGGCGGGGACGCCGCCGCTCCGGCGAGCTGCGCGCCCTGGCTCGCGAGGCGGCGGACTCGGTGGTGCTGACGGACAATGGTGGACGCGCAGTGCGATCTCGGGGGAGTCCGATCCGGAGGCAATCCCGTGGCTGAGCAGCCGACATCCCGGCAACCCGAAGAACCGGACAACGAGAACAACCACGAACCACCGCCGCCCCACCGCCCCACCGAGGTGGCGGGCGAGTCGGCCGGCCCGCCCACCGAGGTGGTGGGAGAGACACCGGGCCCTGCGACAGAGGCAGTTGACGGCCCCGCGCCCGTGCCTGAGGACGCGCGGCGATCCGAGGAGGACGCGCCGGACGCAGCGCCTGACGGCGCGTCGCGCAGCGGCCCTCCGACGGAGCTGGTGGACGGAACATCTGGGCCTCCTTCAGAAGCAGTCGACGATTCGAGGGCCGGGAAACAGCGGCGCGCGCAGAACGCCCAGGAAGCGCAGGACGCGCAGGACGCGCAGGGCGGCCGGGCCTCCGGTGCCGCTGCCGGCTCCGCGCGCTCCGGGCGGAGTCCGCGCAGTGACGGTGCCTCGGTCGGTGGGGCTCCGACCGAGTCGGCGAGTGGGGTGGGTGAGCCTCCTACGGCAGTTGGGCCTCCTTCAGGAGTCGAGGGCGGGCCGGTACCTGGGCGGCCGGACGACCGGCCGTCGAGCGGCGGAGCGAGCGGATCGCGGTCAGGCACCGTCGGCGGTGCTGCCGCCGCCGGCATCGGTGCCGGGGGTGGGGCCCGGGGTGGACCGCAGTCGTCCTCGGGCGGAGCGGGGCCGGTCGGCCCGCCGTCCGGGCCGCTGTCGGCGGGTGGTGCCGGTCAGCCGGACGAGACCGGGCCGGTGGATGCGTCGGGTGGTGGGGAGCCGCCGAGTGGCGGCGGGCGAGTACTGGTCGGGGGCGAGGGGGACGGTGGCGGAGGTGGCGGGCGGCCGTGGTGGCGGCGGGGGCCGGTGCTGGCCACCGCGGTGGTCGTCGCCGGACTCGGTGTGGCGCTGGGCGTGGTGCTCAGTAACGGCTCCTCGGGCGGCGGGTCGCAGGACGTGGCACTCCAGCCCGTCGCGGCGGCCGGTCCGGAGCCGTTCACCGACTCCGTCGCCTACGCCTCCGGGAGCGCAGGCGGCGGATCCGGCCAGGCCTCCTCGACCGGTGGCGCGGGGTCGCCGACCGCTGCCGCCCCGTCCGCCGCCGGCGGCACCGTGAACGGTGACGAGCCCGGTCTGTACGGCGGCACGCGGGAGGTCGCCAGCTGCGACGTGCCGAAACTCTCCGGCTACCTGACCGGCAACGCCGACAAGGCCCGCGCCTGGGCCGGCGTCGAAGGCATCGACAGCTCGCAGATCGACGGCTACCTGCACGGCCTCACCCCCGTCGTGCTGCGGCAGGACACCCGGGTGACCAACCACGGCTACCACAACGGACAGGCGACCGCCTACCAGGCAGTCCTCCAGTCCGGCACGGCAGTGCTGGTCGACAACCAGGGCGTGCCACGGGTGCGGTGCGCGTGCGGCAACCCCTTGCTCCCGCCGAACGGCACGGGCGGCACCTATACCGGCACGGCGTGGACCTCCTTTCAGGTGAACAGTGTGGTGACGGTGAAGCCCGCGGCCGCACCGGTGACGCAGATCGTGCTGGTCGACCAGGCGACGGGCAGCCAGTTCGACCGCCCGGTCGGCGGAACGGGCAACACGGACAGCTCCGCGAAGCCGAGCGCGTCCGGCTCGGCGTCGTCCAAGACCGGGCCCGGCAGCGGGTCGCCGTCCGGCGCCTCGCCCTCCGGGTCGTCGTCCGGTGCGCCGTCGTCCGGGGGCTCCGGACCCTCCGGCAAGAGCTCGCCCGGGCCTGGGTCGGCCTCGTCGTCCGGGAGCGCGGGGGCATCGGGACAGGGCAGTTCGGGTACGAGCGGGGCGGGTGGTGGCGCTTCGGGCGGCGGATCGGCGGCGGGTTCCGGCTCGCCGTAGCGGAGCGCGGGCCCTCAGCGGCGCTGGTATCGGAGCATGGTGACACCGCTTTCGAAGGTGTGAGTCTCGGCCAGGACCAGGTCGGTCCGGGTGTCGGACGGCGGGAAGAGTGGTCGGCCGCGGCCGAGCACCACCGGGTGGACGTACAGGCTGTACTCGTCGATCAGGTCGAGCCGGCGGAACTCGGCGGCGAGGACGCCGCCGCCCACCGCCAGGTCGGACACGGAGTCGGCCTTGAGAGCGTTGATCGCCTGCGGGTCGACGGTGCGGGCGATCGTGGTGTTCCAGTCGGCGTGGGTGAGCGTGCGGGAGAAGACGGTCTTCGGCATGTCACGCCAGATGCGGGAGAACTCGACCACGGGCGGGGTGGCGGCCGGATCCTGGTCGGCGGTCGGCCAATAGTCCGCCATCAACTGGTAGGTGACCCGGCCGTCTAGGAAGCCGCTCATCGCCTCCAGCCTTCGGTTGAAGTGCTCGTGCAGCTGGTCGTCGATCAACTGCCAGCCGAGATCGCCTCCCGGGCCCTCGAAGCAGCCGTCGAGCGACACCGACATCATCAGGACGATCTGGGACATCAGTGCCTCCCGGGACATAGGCGATCAATGTGGTGTTCGCGAAGGTACCCGGACGATCGGACGCGGTAACCGGGATCGAAGCTCCCGATCGCGAAATCTCCTGTTGGTGGACATCGGGGTCAACCGATCGGCTGATGGGCCGTCAACCGATCGATGCGCCAGGCATAGCCGATCGTCTCGAGAGAGGCCATGGTGGCCGGGCACACTTCAGACAGCAAGGCACAGAAGGTGCGAACGAGGCACAGGAGTTGAAAGGGGATCACCATGCGTGAACTTCAGCGCATGCTGGAGCGCCGGGTCGCGGACGGCACGGTGCCCGGAGCGGTGGCACTGGTCGCCTGGGGCGGCGCGGTCGAGGTCGCGGCGGCGGGCGACTTGGCCCGGGAGTCCCTGGTGCGGATCGCGTCGGTCGGGAAACCGATGATGGCGGCCGCGGTCCTGCAATTGGTCGACGACGGCGCGTTCGGCCTGGACGACCCGGTGGAGCACTGGCTGCCGGAGCTCGCCGACCGGCGAGTGGTGCGAACGCCGAAGTCGCCGATGACGGACACGGTGCCGGCCCGGCGGCCGATCACGGTGCGCGACCTCCTCGAGTCCCGGGCGGGGTACGGGTTTTCGGCGGACTTCTCGCTGCCCGCGCTCGAGCCGCTGGTCGGCGAGCTGCTCCAAGGGCCGCCCCAGCCCCAGAAGGTGATGCCACCGGACGAGTGGCTGGAGACGCTGGGCCGCGTCCCGCTGCTCCAACAGCCCGGTGAGGCATGGCTGTACAACACCTGCTCGGACATCCAGGGCGTCCTGGTGGCGCGGGTCACCGGGCAGAATCTCGACGAGGCCCTGGCGGAGCGGCTGTTCGAACCGCTGGGGATGATCGACACGGGCTTCTCCGCCCCGTCGGGCGAGGCCGACCGGCTCAGCCCGCTGTACCGGCCGAACGCGGACGGCACGCGGACGGTGGTCGACCCGCCGCGCGGCCAGTGGAGCACCCTGCCGGCCTTCCCCTCGGGAGCGGGCGGCCTGGTGTCGAGCCTGGACGACGTGCTCGCCTTCCAGCGGATGCTGGTGACCGGTGGTCGGGCCGACGACGGTCGCCACGTGCTGTCCGAGGGAGCGGTCTGGCAGATGACCACCAACTACCTGACGGAGCAGCAGCGTGTCGACAGCGAACTGTTCCTGGAGGGCCAGGGGTGGGGCTTCGGCGGCTCTGTGGACGTGACACGGCGCGACCCGTGGAACGTCTCGGGCCGGTACGGCTGGGTGGGCGGCACCGGGACGGCAGCCCACCTGGTTCCGCGGACCGGGCTGGTGACGATCCTGCTCACCCAGCAGGAGATGACCAGCCCCACCCCGCCGCCGCTCATGCGGGAGTTCTGGCGCTACGCGGCAGGCGGCTGAGCGTCCGGGGAGACGGGCGCATGCGCCCGGCGGTAGCTGGATCCGTCGCGGGTGCGGGCCAGCAGCTGGGCCTCGATCAGATAGCGACGAAGCATGGAGGTATCGGCATGGACGGTGAGTAGCACGTCATTGACCTCGCGCTCGCTGTACGAGCGGTCGGGCTCGAACAGGGAGCGCGCGAGGTGGTCGAGCAGGGCGGTGCGACGGGCCGGCTTGCGCGGAATCGACGTCAGGCGCCCATCGGTGAAGAAAGCAGCGAGGGCGGTCGGCGTTTCATTGGCGGACATGACACGAAGCCTTGCAGGGCGGCTGCTGGGCGGACAACCGGATTTCGACACGGGGCGCCGGGCACGGACCGGCGCCCCGACAGAGGAGGCAGACATGCGTACGGCACTTGGATGGTGGGAGGCGCTGCGGGCACGGCTGACGCGGAACCGGCGAGGCGCGGGATCAGGCCACGCCGAACCAGCCGAGGACGGTCTGTACCAGCAGGATGCCGGACATCAGGGCCACCCCCACCACCACGGTGGTCGCGGCGATCCGGTACCGGCGGCCGTTGGCGGCGTCGCCGAGCAGCGAGCGGCGGTTGGTGAGCACCAGCAGGTACACCAGCACGATCGGGCTGATCAGGCCTTGGAGCACCTGGGTGCCGATCAGCAGCCGGATGACATCGACGGGCGTCAGCGCCACGATCGCACCGAGGGCGATCTGCGCGGTGAACACACCGAGGAACAGCGGTGCGTCGCGGAACCGCCGGGAGACCGAGCGTTCGACCCCGGCGGCCTCGCCGATCGCGTAGCCGGCGGACAGCGGAACCACGGCGCCGGCCAGCGCGGACGCGCCCAACAACCCGAAGGCGAACAGCAGTTCCGCACCCGGCCCGGCCACCGGCTCCAGCGCCCGGGCGGCCTCGGCGGCGGACTGCAGCGGACCGGTCCCTCCGATCGCCGACGCGGTGGCCACGATGATGGTCAGGCTGATGATGCAGGCGAACACCGCCCCGAGGACGGCATCCGCCCTGATCAGCCGGTAGTCCTCGGGCCTTGCTCCTCGGTCCACCACCCCGGCCGCGGCGTAGAACTGCATGTACGGGCTGACAGTCGTCCCGATCAGGGCCACCGCGAGGAGGATGAAGTCACCGGAAGGCCGGAGGTGCGGAACCGCCAGGTGTTCGGCGATCTCGCCCCAGCGCGGACGGCCGAGGACCATCGCGACCGGGTACGCGAAGAACGCGAGCGACAGCACCAGGAAGATCCGCTCGGCCCACCGGTACGAGCCGAACAGCACCAGCGCCCACAGCAGTACGGCAGCCGGCGGGACGACCGCCCACTTCGGCACGCCGAGCAGGTCGAACGCCGCACCGATCCCGGCGAACTCACTGACCACCAGGCCGGTGTTGGCCAGCAGCAGGCAGCCGACCGCCAGAGCCGTCAGCCGCAGGCTGAACTGCTCGCGGATCAACGCACCGAGGCCCTTGCCGGTGCAGGCCCCCAACCGGACGGCCATCTCCTGGACCATCACCAGGGCGATGGTGACCAGCACCATGAAGAACAGCGTGTCGTAGCCGAATTGGGAGCCGGCCGAGGCATAGGTGGCGATGCCCGCGGCATCGTTGCCGGCGTTGGCGGCGACCAGACCGGGCCCGGCGATCATCGCCACTGCGGCGATCCGGCGCAGCCCGCGTCGGCGGGCCGGTGCGGGTGCGGGTGCGGCGGCGAGCGAGGGCACCGGGGTGACGCCGAGCCGGGTCGCAGAGTTGCCGTCCGGGGCCGAAGTGGCGTGCTGCGCGGGGGAGTCGGCGGCGACGGGGTCGAGGTGGGCGTTCACTGGCGGAACCTCCGGAAGTGCAGGCGCCCGCGTTCGGGCAGCAGGGCGTCGAGGATGTCGTCGGCGAGGATGCGGCCCAGCGGCCGCCCGTCCTCGTCGACCACCAGGAGAGAGGAGGTGCGGGCGGCCGTCAGCCGGTCGGCGGCCTGGGCGAGCCGGGTGTCCGGGGCGAGTGCGACGGGTGCGCCGAACTGGGCCAGCCAGTCCGCCAGATCGGAGATCCGGGTGGAGTCCTCGGCCACCGCGAGCTCGAACAGGGGCACGTCGGCGACCAGTCGTCCGTCGGCGTCGAGCACCACCACGGCGTCGATCTCGGCGCGGTGGTCGGCCTGCGCCGCCAGTTCGGCCCGGACGTCGGAGACGGTCTGTTCCAGTCGGGCGGTGACCAGTCGGGTCGTCATGGCGCCGCCGGCGGTGCCCTCCCGGTGGGAGAGCAGACCACGGAGCTCGGCGGCCCCCTCGTCGGGCATCCGCGCCAGCAGCGTCTCCCGCTCGCGGGGTGCCAGGTCGCGCAGCGCGTCGGCGGCCTCGTCGGGCTCCATCGCGTCGACCAACTGGGCGGCGTGCTCGGGGAGGGCCTCGCGCAGCAGGTTCTCCAGCTCGGCGGGCACCATCTCCTCCAGGGCGTCCGCGGCCTGCTCGGGTTCCAACCAGCCCAGGAGTTGCTGGCGTTCGGTGCGGCCGAGGTCCTCCAGGATGTCGGCGAGGTCGGCCGGCCGGAGGCGGTGCAGGGCGGACCACGAGGCCCGCAGGCGGACCTCCGCCGGGCCATCGGTGGCCTGCTCGCCGAACGGCGCGACGGACTGCCAGTCCAGGACGCGCTCGGGTGTCGGCCGGACCTGCCAGCGGCGTGGACCGAGACGGCGCAGCAGTGTCGGCAGCGAGACGTCCACGCCGACCAGGACCACCCGGCCCACCAAGGGGGCCAGGTACAGATCGGCGGCCCGGGTCACCTGGACGCCGTCCACGTCCACGAGTTGATGGTCCAGCACGTCACGGGCCAGCAGCACCTCGCCGGGGCGTCGCCGGAAGTCCCGCAGGTCGACCCGGGAGGCGCGCAACCGGACCTGACCGGCCGCGAGGCACCCGATCGCATCGGCCGGGAGGAAGGCCCGACGGCGTCCGATGCGCAGGATCAGACCGGTCATCGGCGGATACAGGTCGGGGCCGTACAGGCGGGCGACCACGTCGGCGAGCCGCCCCACCTCGGCACCCGCCTGGTTGGTGACGGGGGAGCCGATCAATCCCGCCAACGAGACGAGGGAGGAACGCACCGCACGGCCGGCGGCGGCCCGGTGGCCCGGATCGATCCGGCGATCGCGGAGCCTGGAAGTAGCCGAACTGAAGAGTGTGTTGGTAGCCATGGCGAACACCCCTCTGCCCCGGTGTGGCGGGGCCGACGGGCGGTTCGGGGCAGCGCCTCATGAGCTCCGATCAGGTTCCGTGACCAGCCAGTGCCGCCGGCCCGGACCGGGTCCGGGTCCGGGTCCGGCTCGTCCCCGTACGGGGGAGAGCCCGTTCCGGGTGCGGTGGTCCGCCGGCGCGGTCCGGTCCGGTCCGGTCGCGATCCGCCGGGGTGGCCGGTGGCCACGGGGCGGCCGCCCCACGGTGTACGGCGCCAAACCATGGCGGAAGACCGGGCGTGGCCGGCGCCGATCGGGCCTGACCGCAGGCGGTGCGGCCGTGGCCTGGGGCAAGGCGGGGCGGTGGCGGCCGGGTCGCCCGTGGGTGCGCTGCCGGCGGCGCGCCGAGCCGCCGCAGGAAGGCACGACAGACAAGGCGGACAACCGGCGCGGCACTCGGCCGGGCGGGTCACGGAGTCAGCGAAGGAGGAACTGCCTCGAACCGCAGAACAACGGCGAGGAAGAAGCGGGAAGGGGCCGACTGTGCCCCGGACTACTGCAGTCCATCTCGCCTCCTCCCGGTACTGGCCGACGATGTCCGATCGCGGCCGCGCGGCAGGCGACCGGGCCGCGGCGGCCCGGCGCACCCCAACTCGTCAGAGCTTTGGCACTCCACGGTGTGTCCCCGAGCCAGGGGAAGCCACTTGGGGTCACCCCTTCGGCCGGGGAGACCTGTCCTGATCCGGAGCGTCTCTCGACGGGTGGGATCAGTGGCCTGTGTCCGTGAAGACGCCTCACCGAACGAGGTGTCTGTCCTTGCCCGACCAGGATAGGGCCACCGCCCTCCGGACCACCGCAGCCTTGACCAGGGTTTGACTGCGACCTGGTCAGACCTGGGTCGACGACCGGCCGGGAGTCCCAGCGCATGACTGGGAACTCGGGGCGCGTGCGGAGGCGGTCGGGCGAACGGGGGTTGTGGCTGAACGACAATGCGCCGGTTGAGGCGGGCGTGACAGGGCCGGCGCAGTGGGCCGGACAGTGCTAGGCACAGGACGGGCTGCCGGACTGGCCGGTGGCGTTGGCGTGCCCCGCCGGGGCGGCACTGACCCGGCCTCACCGCCACCCGGCGGGCGGCGGTGGAGGCGGCGGCGAGGACGGAGGCGACCGCGCAGGTGCGGGTGGGCAGTTGAGCGAGGTCAGGACGGGAGCGAGAGGCGGAACTCGATGGAGCGGTGCGTGGCGCGGTAGCCGAGGGCGCGGTTCACGGCGAGCATGCCGGTGTTGTGCTCGGCGGTGTCGGTGAGCAGGCCGGTGATCTTCGGCTGCTCGGTGCGGGCCCAGCGGATGGCCTCGGCCTTCATCGCCCGAGCCAGGCCGCGGCGGCGATGGGCGGGCATCACGCCGGTGCCGTAGTGCTGGCCGTCGCCGCGGCGGTCGTCCGGCAGCACGAGCTCGGTGAAGCCGACGACGGTGCCGGTGGCCTCCTCGACCGCGGCCACGGTGTGCAGGAGCTCGCCGCGGTCCGCGACGGCCTGGGCGGCGGCGAGGACGCGGGCTTCGTCCCAGTAGACCCGGCCGAAGTCGGTCTCGCCCATCGGCATGTCGTCCATGGCGGTGCGCGAAGCGGTGAAGGCGGCCAGCCACTCCTCGGGGCAGCGGCCGAGCCAGGAGATCAGCCGGTAGCCGGGGTGGAGCGGAGCGTCGGTGGTGGTGGGAGGGTCGGTGGGAGCGGTCAGGTCGAGCCGGGCGTACTCCAGGACCAGCGCCCGCCGAAACCCCCTCGCCACCAGGAAGGCGTCGCCCGGGGAGCCCTCGACGGCCTGGACGAGCAGCACCCGGCGGCCGTCCTCGCCGGCCGCCGTGGCGGCGGCGGACAGCAGGGCCGAGGCGATTCCGCGCCGGCGTTTGGCGGGGTGGACGTTCAACGCCAGGGAGGCGAGGTGGAGTTGGCCGGGCGAGGTGAACAGCCTCAGCACGGCGGTGCCGAGCGGGGTGCCGTCGGGGGCGGACGCCAGCCAGGTGAGACGGCTCGAATTCGCCAGCGGGGCGGGGTCGGTGAGGGCGGTCAGACGGAACGTCACGGGCGGTGAACTCCAAGGGAGGGACAACGGAACGACTGATGGTGCACGCGGCACCGAAGCACGCAGCCGGTGCTGCGGCAAGCGGTTTTCGGCTGCGGCCGGACGTCGACCGGGCCGGGGAGGCTCGGAGAGGCCAGCAGGGGCAGAAGGTCCTCGGAGGTTCCCGGGAGGGTGGATTGAAGGGCGAAGAAAACTGATGATGCGTCATATTCGTGGGACAGATGAAGATCTGACGATGAATCAGTTCGGATCGACCTGCGCGCGGCCACTGGTGCGAGCAGGTCCGGGGCGGGATCATCGTCGCCGTGGTGGCCGGCGGCACGGCAGTCGCACGAGGCTGCCGGGAGGCACGGCGGCGAAGGTGGAGGGCGGATGACCGACGCGCGACTCACGGTGGAGCGCCTGCGCACCCTGGTGGCCGAGGGCGCCGTGGAGACCGTGGTACTGGCCGTCACCGACATGCAGGGGCGGTTGCAGGGCAAGCGGCTCGCGGCGGAGCACTTCCTGAACGAGGTGCTGGCCGGCGGCGCCGAGGGCTGCGGCTACCTGCTCGCGGTGGACGTGGAGATGAACACCGTGGACGGCTACGCGGTGTCCTCCTGGGAGACCGGCTACGGCGATCTGGTGTTCCGACCCGACCTGACGACGCTGCGGATGGTGCCGTGGCACCCCGCCACCGCGATGGTGCAGTGCGACCTCGCCCACCAGGACGGCAGCCCGGTCGCGGTGTCGCCCCGCCAGGTGCTGCGCCGGCAGTTGGAGCGCCTCGCCGGCTACGGCTGGCGGGCGTACGTGGGCACCGAGTTGGAGTTCATGGTGTTCCGCGACAGCTACGAACGGGCGTGGGAGAAGCACTACCAGGGCCTCACGCCCGTCAACCAGTACAACGTGGACTACTCGATCCTCGGCACCGGCCGGATCGAACCGCTGCTGCGCAGGCTGCGCACCGGGATGGCGGGCGCCGGGCTGGTGGTGGAGTCCGCGAAGGGGGAATGCAACCTCGGGCAGCACGAGATCGCCTTCCGCTACACCGACGCGCTCCGCTGCTGCGACGACCACGCCGTGTACAAGACCGGGGCGAAGGAGATCGCCGCGCAGGAGGGCCTCAGCCTCACCTTCATGGCCAAGTACGACCAGCGCGAAGGCAATTCCTGCCACATCCACCTGAGCCTGCGCGACGAGCAGGACCGGCCCGTGTTCCCCGGGAACGGCCAGCAGGCGGCGGGCGGCCACGGGGAGCCGGCCGGACTGTCCCGGACGATGGAGCACTTCCTGGCCGGGCAGCTCGCCTGCCTCGGCGAGTTCGCGCTGCTCCTCGCCCCGACCGTCAACTCCTACAAGCGCTACGTGGCGGGCAGCTTCGCCCCGACCGCGATCGCCTGGGGCCGCGACAACCGGACGTGCGCGCTGCGGGTGGTCGGCCACGGCGGTTCGCTGCGGTTCGAGAACCGGGTACCAGGCGGGGACGTCAACCCGTACCTGGCGGTGGCCGCGCTGATCGCCGCCGGACTGCACGGGGTGGAGCACCAACTGCCGCTGGAGCCGGAGTTCACCGGGAACGCCTACGCCTCCGACGCCCCGCGGGTGCCCGCCACGCTGCGCGAGGCGATCGAGCTGTTCGACCGCAGCGAGGCCGCCACCGCGGCGTTCGGCAAGGACGTGGTCCGGCACTACGCCCACGCCGGCCGGGTGGAGGTCGCCGCCTTCGAGGCAGCCGTGACCGACTGGGAGCGCCGCCGCGGCTTCGAGCGGCTGTGACGAGCGGCCGACAGCCCGGCCGCCACACCGGAGGAGAGTGCCGTGACCGACCAGCCCGACCCGTACCAGGTGGTCAACCCCGCGACCGAGGAGGTGATCGCCACCGTCGAGTTGGCCGGCACCGCCGCCGCCGACGCCGCGATCGCCCGCGCGAAGGCCGCGTTCGAGAGCTGGCGGGCCGTCGGCCCGGGCGACCGGGCCCGGCTGCTGCGCCGCTTCGCCGCCGAGGTGGACGCCGACCGCGAGCACCTCGCCCGGCTGGAGGTCGCCAACGCGGGCCACACCATCGGCAACGCCCGCTGGGAGGCAGGCAACGCGCGCGACGTCATCGAGTACTACGCGGGCGCGCCGGAGCGGCTGTTCGGCCGGCAGATCCCGGTGCCCGGCGGCCTCGACGTGACGTTCCACGAACCGCTCGGCGTGGTCGGGGTGATCGTCCCGTGGAACTTCCCGCTGCCGATCGCCGCCTGGGCCCTGGCGCCCGCCCTCGCCGCGGGCAACACGGTGATCGTCAAACCCGCCGAGCTCACCCCGCTGACCGCCCTCCGGCTCGCCGAACTCGGCCTGCGCGCGGGCCTGCCGGAGGGCGTGCTGCAGGTCCTGCCCGGGCGCGGGCCGGTGGTGGGGCAGCGCTTCGTGACCCACCCGGACGTCCGCAAGGTGGTGTTCACCGGCTCCGGCGCCGTCGGCAGGTCCGTGATGGCGGGCTGCGCCGGGCAGGTCAAGCCGGTGACGCTGGAACTCGGCGGCAAGAGCGCCAACATCGTGTTCGCCGACGCCGACCTCGACAAAGCCGCCGCCACCGCCCCGTACGCGGTGTTCGACAACGCAGGTCAGGACTGCTGCGCCCGCTCCCGGATCCTGGTCGAGTCGAGCGTCTACGAGGCGTTCATGGCCCGGCTGGAGACGGCGGTGCGGGCCCTGCGGGTCGGCGATCCGGGCGACGAGAAGACCGAGATGGGGCCGCTGATCTCGGCCGCGCACCGGCGCCGGGTCGCCTCCTACGTGGACGGCGACACCGAGGTCGCGTTCCGCGGTCGCACGCCGGAGGGGCCCGGGTTCTGGTACCCGCCGACGGTGCTCGCGCCGATCGCGCCCGACCACCGGGCGTTCACGGAGGAGGTGTTCGGTCCGGTGGTCGCGGTGGTGCCGTTCCGCGGCGAGCGCGACGCGGTGCGGATCGCCAACGCCACCGAGTACGGCCTGTCCGGCTCGATCTGGACCCGCGACGTGGGCCGGGCGCTGCGCGTCGCCCGCGCCGTCGAGGCGGGCAACCTGTCCGTCAACTCGCACTCCTCGGTGCGGTACTGGACGCCGTTCGGCGGCTTCAAACAGTCCGGTCTGGGCCGCGAACTCGGCCCGGACGCCCTGCACGCCTTCACCGAGACCAAGAACGTCTTCATCGCGACGGAGGAATGAACCCCATGACCAAGCGACTCGACGGCCGGGTGGCCGTCGTCACCGGCGCCGGCAGCGGCATCGGCCTGGCCACCGTGCGCCGGTTCGCCGCCGAAGGGGCGAAGGTGGTGTGCGCCGACATCGACGAGGAGACCGGCGCCAAGGCCGCCAACGAGGTCGGCGGCCTGTTCGTGCGCACCGACGTGAGCGATGAGGACCAGGTCCGGGCCCTGTTCGACACCGCCGTCGAGCACTACGGCAGCCTGGACGTGGCGTTCAACAACGCCGGCATCTCGCCGCCCGAGGACGACTCGATCCTGGTCACCGGGCTGGAGGCGTGGAAGCGCGTCCAGGAGGTCAACCTGACCTCCGTCTACCTGTGCTGCAAGTACGCGATCGGCCACATGCGGCGCCAGGGCAAGGGCTCGATCATCAACACCGCGTCCTTCGTGGCGGTGATGGGCGCGGCCACCTCGCAGATCTCCTACAGCGCCTCCAAGGGCGGCGTGCTGGCGATGAGCCGCGAGCTGGGGGTCGAGTTCGCCCGGGAGGGGATCCGGGTCAACGCGCTGTGCCCGGGGCCGGTCAACACCCCGTTGCTGCGGGAGCTGTTCGCCAAGGACCCGGAGCGCGCGGCCCGCCGCCTGGTGCACATCCCGCTCGGCCGGTTCGCCGAGCCGGAGGAGATCGCCGCCGCCGTCGCCTTCCTGGCCAGCGACGACTCCTCCTTCATGACCGCCAGCACCTTCCTGGTGGACGGCGGCATCTCGGGCGCCTACGTCACGCCGCTGTAGCGGTCGGCGGGTTCAACGGGACGGCCGGGCGGGTCGCGAGGACTCCGCCCGGCCGTTCGGCCGAGAAACCGTTCAACCCCGAGGGCGCGCCACCGGCGCCGTCACGCCCCGGCGAAGGCGTCCCCGCCGACCGCGATCGCGCTGCCGCCGTAGGACGTGGCGTCGCCCTCGATGGCCAGCGCGGTGCCGCACAGCGCCTCGGCGTCGCCGTCGACGGCCGCCGCGTCGCCGCCCTCCGCCCAGGCGTCGCCCTGGACCGCGTCGGCGTCGCCGCCCAGCGCGCCCGCGTCGCCGTTGATGGCCACCGCGTCGCCGTTCTCGGCCCAGGCGTCGCCGTCGACCGCCACCGCGTCGCCGTTCTGCGCCACCGCGTCGCCGCCGACCGCGACCGCACCCTGCGGGACGTCCGCGTACGCGGTGCCCGAGGCGCCGAAGAGGGCGAGTCCGGTGAGGAAGGTGGCGGTGGTGAGCTTGGCAATGCTGGAACGCATCAATTCCTCCATGGTTGGTGCCGAACGGGACCGATCGCGACCGATCCTGGAGGAGCACCGCGCGGCGGCGCGCGCCTTCGGCCGTGTCGTCACCCGGCCGGGCCAACAGCACTGCCGTGACGGGTGATTGGGGTGCGTCCGGTTGCCGCACCGCACGGCGGATCCTTCGACTCCCGTACCGGGCAAGGGGTTTGACGCCTGACGGTATGACGATCTGATCAGTGGGCCGGGAGTTCCATCTCGAACCAGACCACCTTGCCGTCCCGGGTCGCCCGACTGCCCCAGCGGTGCGCCAGTTCGTTGATCAGCTGCATGCCCCGGCCGCCCTCCTCGTGCGAACCCGACGGCCGCAGCCGCGGCTCCCGGCTGTCCCCGTCCGACACCTCCACCGTCAGCAGCGTCCCCCGGAACACCCGCAGTTGCAGCGGCGACCCGGCGTGCATCAGGGCGTTCGCCAGCAACTCGCCGGTCAGCAGCACCACCGGCTCCACCAGCGAGGTCAGGCCCCAGCCGGTCAGCGTCCGCCGGGTGAACTCCCGGGCGTGCCGCAGCAGCGCCGGATCGCCGGACAGCGGCAGCGTGGCCAGCCGGTCCTCGCTGACCGGCCCGGCGTGCGCCATGATCACCGCCACGTCGTCCTGCCCCATCGTCGCGCCGAACGCGTCCAGCACCAGGTCGCAGCCCCGCTCCAGGGTGTCCTGCCGGTGCGTCACGGTCTCCCGCAGCAACTCCAGCCCCTCGTCCAGGTCCTGGTCGCGCCGCTCCACCAACCCGTCCGTGTACAGCACCAGCAGCCCGTCCTCGCGCAGCGGGAACCGGATCGACTCGAACGGCACCCCGCCCACCCCCAACGGCGCACCCGGCGGCGGCTGCACCAGCCGCGCCTGGCCGTCGTGCTCGGACACCACCGGCGGCAGATGGCCCGCCGAGGCGAGGATGCACTCCTCGTCCACCGGGTCGAACACCGCGCACACGCAGGTCGCGAACTGGCCCTCGCCGAGCTGCGCCGTCGCGTCGTCCAGCCGGCGCAGCACCCGCGCCGGATCCAGGTCCAGCGTGACGAGGGTGCGCGCCACCGTGCGCAGTTGGCCCATGGTGGCGGCCGCCCGGATGCCGTGGCCCATCACGTCGCCGACGATCAGCGCCACCCGGCCGCCGGTCAGCGGCACCACGTCGAACCAGTCGCCGCCGATCTCGTCGCCCACCGTCGAGGGCAGGTAGCGGTGCGCGATCTCCAACCCCGGTGTGAGGTGCACGTCCTGGGGCAGCAGGCTGCGCTGCAGGGTCAGCGCGGTGTCCCGCTCGCGCCGGTACAGCCGGGCGTTGTCGATGCACACCGCGGCCCGCGCCGCCAACTCCTCGCCGAGCGCCAGGTCCGCCGCCGTGAACGCCTCCGGGTTGGCCATCCGCGCGAACTCCACGCCGCCCAGCACCTGCCCGCGCGCCAGCAGCGGCACCATCAGGTACGAGTGCAGGCCCGCGTCCAGGCTGGGCTGCACCCGCTCGGGGTAGGTGACGATCCGGCGCAGCGCGAACTCGTCCACCTGCGGCACCAGCACCGGCCGCCCCGTGCGCATCGCCTGCGCGTACAGGTGCGCCGAGTGCGAGGAACCGCCGACCTCGTCCGCCGCGCCGACCAGCTTGGCGCGGCCGCCCGCGCCGTCGTCGGGGCGCTCGCCGACCGCCACCGCCCGCAGCAGCACCGAGCCGGACTCCGGCACCGGCTCCGGGTCCTCGTCCGCCATCACGGCCTCGCGGATGTCGACCGTGACGAAGTCCGCGAACCGGGGGATCACCACGTCCACCAGCTCCTGCGCCGTCCGGTGCAGGTCCAGCGTGGTGCCGATCCGGGTGGACGCCTCGTTCAGCAGGGCCAGGCGCTGCTGGGCGGCCTCGGCGGCCTCCAGCGCGCGCCGGCGCTGCTCGGCGGCGTCCCGCTCCCGGGTGTACAGCAGCGCGTTGTCGATCGACACCGCCGCCCGCCCCGACAGCTCGGACGCCAGCGCCACGTCCACCTCGTCGTACGGGGCCTCGGTGCGCGAGCGCATGAACGTCGCCGTGCCGATCGCCGAACCCCGGGCGATCAGCGGCACCACCATGAACGACCGCACCCCCTGCTCGCGGACCGCCGCGGCGCGCTTCGGGTCATTGTCGTACCACCTCATCGCCGGGTCGTCGGCCCGCGGCACCAGCACCGGCCGGCGGTGCTCCAGCGCCCACGCGCACGGGCTGTCCGGCTGGAAGCGCTGCACCGCGCCGACCGGGGCGATCGACCGCATCCCGCTGCCGGGAACGGTGTGGAACGCCAGCCGGCGCAGCACCGCGGACCGGTCCGAGCGGTCGGGCAGCACGACGGCCTCGCCCCGGATCATCGACTCCAGCACCTCGACGATCACCGTGTCGGCCAGCCGGGGCGCCGCCGTCTCGGCCAGCTCCCGGGCGGTGGTGGCCAGGTCCAGCGTGGTCCCGATCCGCTCCGACGCGTCGTTCAGCAGGGCGAGGCGCTGCTGGGCGGCCTCGGCGGCGGTCTCCGCCTCGAACCGGTCGGTGATGTCCACCACCGTCACGCACACCCCGAGCACCGTGCCGTCCGGCTCGTCCAGCCGGAAGCACGCCACCGACCAGGCGTGCTCGCGCTCCGGGTCGGCCGGAGTGCGGCCGTGCGTGCGGGCGTCCAGCACCGACCGGCCGTCGGCCAGCACCCGGGTCATCATCGCCTCGACCTGCCGCCCGTCGATGGCCGGCAGCACCTCGGTCAACCGCCGGTGGACGCTGTCCTGCCGGGAGACCCCGTTGATCCGGGCCAGCGCGTCGTTCAGCCGGACGAAACGCAGCTCGGTGTCGAAGACCGCCATGCCGACCGGGGACTGCGTGAAGAAACCGTCCAGCACTGCCAGGTCGGAGGCCAGCCGGCGCACCGAACTGACGTCGGACGCCACCGCCAGCACCATCGGGACACCGCCCGGGCCGACGATCGGAAAGGTCCGGAAGTCCAACCGCACCACGTGCCCGTCCCGGTGCCGCACCGGAAACACCCCCGAGAACGGGCGGCCGCCGAGGATCCGGGAGAACAGCTCCAGCACCTCGGGACGCCGCTCCGCCCCCACCAGCAGGTCCGCGGCGCGCGCCCCCACCGCCTGCGCGGCGGGGAAACCGAGCAGCGTCTCCGCGTCCGGACTCCAGTGCAGGATCCGGCCGTCCGCCGCCACCAGCGCCGTCGCCACCGGAATCGCCAGCAGGCCGTCCGGCAGCTGCGCACCGCCCTCCGCGAGCGGAGAACTGGGGCGGATCCGGTGAATGCCCTGCTTGTCGGTGTCCATCTGGCCACCTGCCGTTCCGGGGGCGGGTACCGCCCTGCCATCGTCGCACGGAGGGCCGCCCGCGCCCAGACGGGTGAGCGACCGCTATCGTGGACCGGATGCACACCCGTCGGACCGACCCGCAGGCGGCGCCCGATGGCGCGTAGGCCCCCCGCCCCCCTGAGCCCGCTGCCGCAGCGCGACGGCATCGACGCCGTCCACGTGCGCCTGCCGCTCGACGGCCACTGGCCGAGCGTCCGGGCCTACCTGGAGGAGCGCTACGGCGCCGCCGCCGGCCCCGGGCGGATCGCGGCGATGCTCGACGCCGGCGAGTTCGCCGCCCCCGACGGCCCCGTCGCCCCGGACGCGCCCTACCGGCCCGGAGGCCACGTCTGGTTCCACCGGGAACCCGGCCCGCCCGAGCCCGTGGTGCCGTTCCCCGTCGAGGTGCTGTACCGCGACGAGCGGATCGTGGTCGCCGACAAGCCGCACTTCCTCGCCACCACGCCGCGCGGCAGCCACGCCACCGAGACCGCGCTCGCCCGGCTGCGCCGCGACCTCGGCCTGCCCCGGCTCAGCCCCGCGCACCGGCTGGACCGCCTCACCGCCGGCGTGGTGCTGTTCGTCGCCGACCCGGCCTGCCGGGGCGCCTACCAGGGACTGTTCGAACGGCGGGAGGCCGTCAAGACCTACGAGGCGATAGCCCGGCACGACCCCGCGGTGAGCCTGCCGACCACCGTGATCGACCGGCTGGTCAAGGACCACGGCCGGCTGGACGCCTACCGGGTGCCCGGCGAGCCGAACGCCGAGAGCCGGATCGAGCTGCTGGCCGCCCGCGACGGACTCGGCCGCTACCGGCTCGCCCCGCGCACCGGCCGCACCCACCAGCTGCGGGTGCACATGAACGGGCTCGGCCTGCCGATCCTCGGCGACCCCATCTACCCGCGGCTGCTGCCCGCGCAGGACCCCGAGGACTACCGGCGTCCGCTCCAACTGCTGGCCCGCTCGCTGGAGTTCACCGACCCGGTGGACGGCACGCCGCGGCGCTTCGTCAGCGGACGGGTGCTGGCGGCCTGGGCCGACCCGGCCGCCTGGCGCGGCTGACGGATCCGCGGAGCGGCGACGAGCACCTCCTTGTGCGCAGTGTATTGACGGGGAGTCTAATAACTTCTACCTTCGCGGCAGGCACCGTTCCATCCCTCGACTCCACCCCACCGCGAAGGAGCCGGCATGCCGCCCCAGCCCGCCGCCACCCCCGGCGCTCCCGCCCGCGAGCGCACCGCCCCCGACCGGGAACGCACCGCCGAACGCCTGCTCGCCTCCTCCGCGAAGCTCTCCTTCGACCCGCTCAAGGACGTCGACTGGGACGCCGACCCCGTCCCCGGCGCCTACTACTGCCCGCCCCGGCACCTCTCCCTCTACGGCACCGCCCTGTGGGAGCGGATGACCGAGGACGAGCGCATCGAACTCTCCAAGCACGAGGTCGCCTCGATCGCCAGCGTCGGCATCTGGTTCGAGGAGATCCTCATGCAGATGCTGCTGCGGCACGCCTTCGACCGCGACCCCACCAGCAACCACGTCCAGTACGCGCTCACCGAGATCGCCGACGAGTGCCGGCACTCGATCATGTTCGCCCGGATGATCGCCAAGATGGGCGCTCCCGCGTACGGCACCGGATTCGTCGCCCACAACCTCGGACGGCTGTTCAAGGCGATCTCCACCCACAGCCAGACCTTCGGCGGCACCATGTACGTCGAAGAGATCCTGGACGCCTTCCAGCGCGAAGTGATGAACGACGACACCCTCCAGCCGCTCACCCGGCAGGTCTCCCGGATCCACGTGATCGAAGAGGCCCGGCACATCAGCTACGCCCGCGAGGAACTCGTCCGCAAGCGCCTCGGGTTCGTGCAGCGGCGGTGGGAGCAGTTCTTCCTCGGCGTGGTCATCTACTTCGCCACCACCGCGCTGATCCACCCCCGGGTCTACTCCGCCGTCGGCATCGACCCCAAGGTCGGCCAGGCCGTCGCCAAGGCCAACCCGCACTGGCGCAGCACCAAGATCGAGATGGCGCAGAAGGTGATCGGCGTGCTGGGCCGGGCGGGACTGGTCGGCCCCGCCAACCGGTGGCTGCTGCGCGCGGCGGGCGTCATCGCCTGAGCGGGCTCCCGGCGGCCGGCCGGTGGTGGCCCGGTGGGTGATCGTTCGGTCGTGATCGTTCGGTGCGGAAACGGCCTTCCGGGGCGGGAGTTGTGCGGATACAGTGCGACGCACCGAACGATCCGGGGGGATCACCATGCGTCGCACGCCGATCGGCACTGTTGCTGCCGCCATCCTGCTGCTCGCCGCCGTCGCCGGGTGCGGCGGGGCGGAGTCGAGCGGAGCACCTGTCGGCCCGCCCTCCGGGAGCGCGGGAGCGGGTGTTTCGAGTGACGCGGCTCCGGCTCCGAGCGGTCCTGCTCCGGGGAGTTCGGCTCCGAGCGCCTCGGCCTCGGAAGGCGCGGCGGGCAGCATCACCGTGGCCTTCGCCGGTGACGTGCACTTCGAGGGCCGGACCGCCTCCCGACTGAGCGCCCCCGCCGCCGAGACCGCGCTCGGGCCGATCGCCCGGACGCTGTCCGCCGCCGACCTCGCCGTGCTCAACCTGGAGACCGCGATCACCGGCCGCGGCAAGCCCGAACCCAAGACGTACACCTTCCGCACCAGCCCGAAGGCGCTGACCGCGCTCAAGGACGCCGGGGTGGACGTGCTCTCCCAGGCCAACAACCACGCCGTCGACTTCGGCGCCGACGGCCTCGCCGACACCCTCGCCGCCAAGGCCGGCTCCCCGATCCCGCTGGTCGGCATCGGCAAGGACGCGGCCGAGGCCTTCGCGCCGCACATCGCCACCGTGCGCGGCACGAAGGTCGCCGTGCTGGCGGCGAGCCAGGTCGACGAACTCACCAACCAGAAGTGGCGCGCGGGCGACCACAAGCCCGGCATCGCCTCGGCGTTCGACGAGAGGTCGCTGCTGCGCGCCGTCACCGAGGCGAAGGCGCAGGCACCCGTGGTACTGGTCTACCTGCACTGGGGCGACGAGGGCGTGGCCTGCCCGACCGCGGCCCAGAGCGCGCTCGCCAAGAAGCTTGCCGCGGCCGGCGCCACCGCCGTGGTCGGCACCCACGCCCACACCATGCTCGGGGCGGGCATGCTCGGGAACACCTACGTGGCGTACGGCTTCGGCAACTTCCTCTGGTACGGCACCTCGAACTACACCGCCTCCGACGAAACCGGCGTCACCACGCTCACCATCACCACCGACGGGCGGGTGACCGGCGAAACGTTCACCCCGGCGCACATCGACGGCCGGGGCGTGCCCGTTCCGCAGACCGGCAGCGCCGCGAAGGCCGCCCAGCAACGTCGCGACGGCCTGCGCGGCTGCACCGGGCTGGCCGCCGTCCCGAAGTGACGGCGGCTCGGCCGGGTCGCCGTCAGCCCAGGTTCAGCACCTGGCCCGGGTGGATCAGGTCCGGGTTCTCGCCCACCACCTGCTGGTTGCTCTTGTAGAGCTCGCTCCAGCCGCCGTTCACTTCGTGGCTGCGGGCGATCTTCGCGAGCGAGTCGCCCGGGCCGACGGTGTACGGCTGCGGGGACGACGACGCGGCCGGGGCCGGGGCGTCGGCGGACGGGGTGCCGGGCGTGGGCGTGCTCGGGGCCGGGGTGCCGGCGGACGGCTGGCCCGGGGTGCCGCTGGGCTCGGTGGACGGGGTGGGCGACGGGTTGGCGCCGGCGCCGCTCTGGCCCTGGGTGTTGTCGGTGCCCGTGCCCGTGCCTGTGCCGTTGCCGTTGCCGTTCTCGGCGCCGTTGCCGTTCCCGTTCGTGCTGCCGTTCTCGGGGGTGGTGGGCGTGGTCGGGCTCGGGGTGCTGCCAGGGGTGGTGCCCGGGGTGGTGCTCGGGTCGGTGGAGGGCGTCGGGGAGGACGGAGCGGTCGGGGCGGTGCCCGGAGCCGGCGTGCTCGTGGGCGGCTGCGGATGCGTCAGCTGCACGTAGCGCTCGTACAGGCTCTGGTGACTGGTCCAGAACCAGGCGCCGTTCTTCTGGTACCAGTACACGTGGTAGATCGGGTCGTAGCCGGGCAGGCCGGAGAACACCGGCGCGGCGTGCGGCTCGGCGACCGTGCCGTCCGCGGCGGTCTTGGCGGCCGCGGCACCGCGCGCGCCGCGCAGCGAACCCGACTCGTCCGCCGCGTCGTTGTCGTCCACCACACCGGGGGCGTTCGCCGCGCGCAGGTTCGCGGTGTCGGCGCACGAGGCCCACGGCTGCGGGCCCTCGGTGGCCAGGATGCGTTCGGCGACCACGATCTGCTGGCTGCGGGTGGCCCCGCTGGGCAGGTCGGCGTACTGGGTGCCGCCGTAGTCGATCCAGCGCTGGGCGGTGATCTGGAGCCCGCCGTACAGCCCGTTGCCCGGGTCGGAACTCCAGTTGCCGCCGCTCTCGCAGTCGGCGACCCGGTCCCAGACCGAGCTGGGTGCGGCCTGCGCACCCGTCACGGCGAGCAGGGGAAGGGCGAGGCCGACGCCGGCGACGCCCGCTGCGGCGATCGCCCGCTCGGCGGCCTTCTCCGCCTGACTCTGTCGACGGTGACGCCCGGAACCCGTGAAGAGCATGCCCGATCCTCTCCGCACGCCTGCGAGGTGAGCTGTCGGGTTCGGACCGGGAGGCTGGCCCGGCCGCCGTGCGCCGGTCGGATCCGGTGCGGGCGGCTTCACCCCAAGCCGTGGGGGCGGCGACGTACCTGGTTCCCCCGTCCCTGCCCATGGGTTGTGGTGGTCGAACCGCAACACGGCGGACAGGGTTCGGCGTTGCCGCGCGCGGGGCCCGGCGGTGCGGGCCGGACCGAGCCTATTCACTCGAACGGAGCAATCACAAGCGCATCGCGCCCTCATCACGGCCATGTCACGTCGGCCGGACGGCGTCGGAGGCGGACTGCCCGGGTCGGACGGTCGGCTGCTCAACTCTGGCCGATCGGTGGGATTGAGGGAGCGCGAGGCAGGGAAGGCGGGCGCCCGGATTCGGGCCGTTGCGGGCCGATGCGACGTCAATTGCCTTGCGGTGAAAGCAAGTTGATTGCAATCGGGGCATTTTCGGCGTTGCGGATAAATCACGCGACAGGCCGTCCGGCGGGTTCCTACCATCGCGGTGATCACTTTTCCCCGACCCGCTGTGGAGGTGCCCGTGGCTGTGCTGATTCCCGAAGTGCTCCGGGTGGAACGCCAGTTCGCCCGTCTGTTCGTCGGTCAGTCGTTGTCCGTCCTGGGCGACCGGGTCTCGTTCGTGGCGCTGCCGTTCGCGGTGCTGTCGATCGGCGGGTCGGCCGCCGATGTCGGACTGGTCACCGGGGCCGGCCTGGTGCCGATGCTGGTGTTCACCTTGATCGGCGGAGTCTGGGCCGACCGGATACCCAGACAGTGGATCATGCTGGTCTCCGACCTGGTGCGCTGCGCGGTCCAGGCGGCCGTGGCGGTGCTGCTGCTCACCGGGACGGCCCGGGTCGGCGTGCTGGCGCTGCTCATGGTGGTCTTCGGAGTGGCGGACGCCTTCTTCCTGCCCGCCTCCACGGGGCTGCTCCCACTGGTGGTGTCGAGTGAACGGCTGCGCGAGGCCAATGCGCTGCGCGGTTTCGTCCACTCGGCGGGGCTGGTGGTCGGCCCGGTGCTGGCCGGTGCGCTGGTCGCCCTGGCCGGGCCCGGCGGCGCCCTGCTGGTGGACGCGGCGAGCTTCGCGGCCAGCGCCGCTGTGCTGGCGAGACTCGGCGCGGTGGGCGGGCCGGCCGTCGCGGAGCGGGCGGAGCGGCTGGGGATCCTGGCCGAGCTGCGGGTGGGCTGGCAGCAGGTCCGCCGGCGGTCCTGGGTGTGGTCGGGCATGCTCGCGATGGCGGTCTACCACGTGGTGGTGCTGCCTTCGGTCTTCGTGCTCGGCCCGGTCCTGGCGGACCGGGAGTGGGGCGGGGCCGGCGCCTGGGCGGTGGTGGTCACCGCCTTCGGTCTCGGATCCATCGTCGGGGACGTCTGCGCCTTCCGCCTGAAACCGGCCCGACCGATGGCGGTGGCGGCCGTCGCGATGGCGGTCGCCTCCTGCCAGGCGCTGATCATCGGATCCGGCGCCCCGGTCGCGGTGATCGCCGCGCTGGAGGCCTGCACGGGAGTCGGCGTCTCCCTGTGCTTCGTGCTGTGGGAGACGTCGCTCCAGGTGCACATACCCGAGCAGGTGCTGTCCCGGGTCAGCTCCTACGACCACCTGATCGCGGTGGCCCTGATGCCGCTCGGCCTGATACTCGCCGGCCCGCTCTCGGACGGGATCGGCGTGCACCGGACGCTGTTCGGGATGACCGCGCTGGCCGTGCCCGCCGCCCTGCTCCTGCTCGCCCTCCCGTCCGTCCGGAGGCTGCCCGCACAGCCGTCGGCCGACGCCTCTCCCATTAATCCATGAAAGAGTGGAATATGATCGAGGACGCGCCACCGCCCGAACACCGCCCGCGGCGCACCGGTCCACGCACCACGATCCACGCACCACCTGGGAGCCACCCATGTCCGTCCCGGCCCAGCGCCCACTGCCGCCCTCGGCGGCCGCCCCGGGCGCCACCGCGCCCGGCGGCCCCGCAGGCCGGCCGATCCGGCTCGGGCTGCGCGCCAACCTCGCGCAATTCGGCCTGCTGGTGGCGGTCAACGCCTTGGTCGGCGGCATGCTCGGCCAGGAGCGGACGGTCCTGCCGCTGCTCGCCGACCAGGTCTTCCACCTGTCCGCCTACACGGGCGCGCTGACGTACATCCTGGCGTTCGGCGCGACCAAGGCGGTCACCAACTTCTTCGCCGGCACCCTCTCCGACCGGTACGGGCGCAGGCCGGTGCTGATCGCGGGCTGGCTGGTGGCGCTGCCGATACCGGCGATGCTGGCCTGGGGGCCGACCTGGGGCTGGATCGTCGCGGCGAACATCCTGCTCGGCGTCAACCAGGGCCTGACGTGGTCCACCACCGTGATCATGAAGATCGACCTGGTCGGCCCGGCCCGGCGCGGGCTCGCGATGGGTCTCAACGAAGCGGCCGGCTACCTCGCGGTGGCCGTCACCGCGACGGCCACCGGCGCGATAGCCGCCCACTGGGGCCTGCGCCCGCAGCCGTTCCTGCTGGGCGCGGCCTACGTCGCACTCGGCCTCGGCCTCACGGTCGCCGCCGTCCGGGAGACCCGGGAGCACGCCCGGGCGGAGGCCGCCGCCCATGCGGCCTCGGTGGGCACGGCCTCGGTGGCTGCGGCCCTGGGCGGTGGCGCCGCTCGTGCGCGGACGGGCGAGGACGACCCGGCGGCGTTCAGCACGGCCCGAATAGCCCGCACCACCAGCCTCGGCGACCGGGCGCTGTCCAGTGCCAGTTGGGCCGGCATGGTCAACAACCTCAACGACGCCCTCGCCTGGGGCATCTTCCCGCTGCTGTACGCCGCCCACGGTCTGGGGCTCGGCCGGATCGGCGTCCTGGCCGCGCTCTACCCGGCGGTCTGGGGCGCGGGGCAGATGCTCACCGGCTGGTGGTCGGACCGGATCGGACGCAAGCACCTGATCACCGCCGGCATGCTGCTGCAGGCCGTCGCGCTCGGCCTTGTGGCGGTCGGGACCAGCTTCCCGGTGTGGGCCGCCGCCCAGGCGCTGCTCGGTGCGGGCACCGCCCTGGTCTACCCGACGCTGCTGGCCGTCATCGGCGACGTCGCCCACCCGGCCTGGCGGGCGCGCGCCGTCGGTGTCTACCGACTCTGGCGGGACGGCGGCTTCGCGGTCGGCGCCCTGTTGGCGGGCATCCTGGCCGACGCGTACGGCGTGACGACCGCGATCTGGGCGGTGGCCGCCCTGACGGCAGCGGCCGGCGTCACCGTGGCGGTGCGGATGTACGAGACCCATCCCCGCGGCTGACCCGCCCGCGCGGCTGACCCGGCCGGCCCGGAGAGGCTTATGGGCCCAGGGAGATCGAGAGGATCTCCATCAGCAGGGCCAGGACCGGCGGCACGATGAACCACACCTGGAGCAGGTGGGGCCGAGCAAGGAAACCGGCGCTGGGCGCTTCGCCGGCGGACCGGCGCTCGGTGGAGCGGTGGGCGCTCACTGCCATCAGCCCGAGGCCGGGAGTGAAGGAGAACAGCCAGCAGCCGATGGCCAACCCGGCACCGTCCCCGAATGCTTGGCCCGGGCCGGTGGCGAGACACCGGCCGGTCGGCACGCAGTTGACCTCCAGCACGGTGCCGGGGGAGTAGCGGACGGGGCTCGTCGACAGCCGCAGGCGGCCTTCGGCGGGGACGGCGCCGGCCGGACCGCCCCGACCGGCGCAGTCGAAGGTCACCTTCCGTCCCACGACAGGGTTCGCCCAGCAGTCGTCCACGGCCATCCGCAGGTGCGGTATCCCGCGCCAACCCGCCTGGTAGGTCAGGTCGTCCGCCGCCTCGTACACGGCGCGCCCGCCGAGGAAGGAGATGAGCAGCAGGGCAGCGGTCGAGAGCAGCAGCAGAAGGCCGACCCGGAGACGGTACCTGCCGGAGGAGCGGCGCGAGCCCTCGCGGCCGGTGCGCGACACGCGGACGGCCCGGCGGCGCGGCCGGTGTCTGTCGGTGTCGTTCACGCCGCTGCCCCCGCTCGGTGCGCGCTTCGCTTCGTCGGCACTGTGGCGCCGGCAGCTCCTACCGTCGCTGCCCGGAGCGGAACTCGGCGTGCAGGGCGGCGAGTTCCGCGGAGCGGGCGCCGTGGGCGCGCAGATGGTCGTCGAAGGTGCCGTGCTGGGAACGGACGGAGAGCAGGGCGCGCCGCAGGAGGGTGGCCGTGACCGGGCGGGTGGCGTGGGTGGGGGCGCCGGGGGCGGGAGCGGTGAGTCCCAGCGCGGTGTTGGAGCGCAGGAAGTCGGCGACGAGCTCCGGCTCCTGGGCGCCCAGAAGTCGCTGGACCAGCGCGACCACCACCCCGGTGCGGTCCTTGCCGGACGCGCAGTGGACCAGAACAGCCCGGCGTTCGGCGCTCAGCAGGGCCCGGATCGCGGCGACGGTCGGTCGCCCGGCGAGCTCGCCCATCAGCGGGTACAGCTCGGCCTGCTCCTGGGGCCAGCGCTGCTCGGCGAAGACCGGGACGTGCAGGTGGCGGATGCCACTGTCGGCGAGGGCGTCCGGACGGGCCGCGGCCTCCGGGGTGCTGCGCAGGTCGATGACGGTACGCACGCCGAGATCGAGCAGCGCCTGCACGCCGTCGGGTGCGAGCTGGTCCAATGCGCCGGAGCGGTAGAGCACTCCCCGGGGGAGCGCCCCGATGCCGCCCGCGTCCCGGAAGTTGCGCACGCCGGGGATGGTGGGCCCGTCCGCCGCCGTGGCTGTCGATTCGTCCGCGATCATGGCGGTCATCCTAGGCAGCCGGGGCCTGCGGTCGTCCGGGCGGGCCCGGGGCGCGGCGAAGGAGGGAAAGGGAAGGCCGCGGCCCGGGCCGGTGGGTGGTCAGGCGAGGGTGATGCCGGGGTAGAGCGGGTGGGCGGCCAGCAGGTCGACGGCGCGCTTGGCGACCGCGTCGCGCACGGCGGGGTCGAGCACGTACTGGGCCCTGGAGGAGCCGGCGGCGGAGGTGGCGGTCAGGACGGTGTGGATCAGGTCGGCGACCTCGTCCAGCTCCGCCGTGCCGAGGCCGCGGGTGGTGAGGGCAGGGGTGCCGAGGCGGATGCCGGAGGTGTACCAGGCGCCGTTCGGGTCCTGCGGGACGGCGTTGCGGTTGGTGACGATGCCGGAGTCGAGCAGCGCCGCCTCGGCCTGGCGGCCGGTCAGGCCGTAGGAGGAGATGTCCGCCAGCACCAGGTGGTTGTCGGTGCCGCCGGTCACCAGTCGGGCGCCGCGCTTCAGCAGGCCCTCGGCCAGGGCGTGCGCGTTGTCCACCACCTGGCGGGCGTACCCCTGGAACTCGGGGCGCCGGGCCTCCGCGAACGCGACGGCCTTCGCGGCCATCACATGCGACAGCGGGCCGCCGAGGACCAGCGGGCAGCCCCGGTCGACGTGCTCGGCCAGCTCCGAGGTGCACAGCACCATGCCGCCGCGCGGGCCGCGCAGCGACTTGTGCGTGGTGGTGGTGACGATCTGGGCGTGCGCGACCGGATCGAAGTCGCCGGTCAGCACCTTGCCCGCGACCAGGCCCGCGAAGTGCGCCATGTCGACCATCAGGGTCGCGCCGACCTCGTCCGCGATCTCCCGCATCCGGCGGAAGTTCACCAGTCGCGGGTACGCCGAGTACCCGGCGACCAGGATCAGCGGCTTGAACTCAAGGGCGATGCGGCGGACTTCGTCGTAGTCGACCAGCCCGGTCACCGGGTCCGTCCCGTAGCTGCGCTGGTCGAACATCTTGCCGGAGATGTTCGGCCGGAAGCCGTGCGTCAGGTGCCCGCCCGCGTCCAGCGACATGCCCAGCATCCGCTGATTGCCCAGCTCGCGGCGGAGCTCCGCCCAGTCCTGCTCGCTCAGGTCGTTGACGCCCCGTACCCCCGCCCGCCGGAGCGCGGGGCTCTCCACCCGCTGCGACAGGACCGCCCAGAACGCCACCAGGTTGGCGTCGATCCCGGAGTGCGGCTGCACATAGGCGTGCTCGGCGCCGAACAGCTCCCGGGCGTGCTCGGCGGCCAGCGACTCCACCGTGTCGACGTTCTGGCAGCCCGCGTAGAAGCGGCGGCCGGGGGTGCCCTCGGCGTACTTGTCGCTCAGCCAGTTGCCCATCGCCAGCAGCACGGCGGGCGAGGCGTAGTTCTCACTGGCGATCAGCTTCAGCGAGGCGCGCTGGTCCTCGATCTCCGCGCCGATCGCCGCCGCGATCCGCGGCTCGACGGCACGCACCACGTCCAGGGCGCTGCGGAAGGCGGTGTCGGCGGCGGGGCTGCCGAAGGTGTGCGGGGGCAGGGACTCGGTCAAGGCGGTCTCCTCGTACGGAACGGCGACGATTCGGACGGCCCAGGCGCTCGGCTACAGCACGTCGGAACCCGCAGGTCCCGTGCGGAGCCGCTCCCCGATGGTGAAGTCCATCCCAGCGCGCCAGTCACGGCTCACCGCGATGCTACCAACCGCCCGCACCCGCCCGGTCCGCGCCCGGGGCCGGCCCGACGCTGCGCGGACCGGCGGCGGAAATGCCTGGTGCGTCCGCACGGGCCTTCGGCATGATCGTGCCCATGACCTGGACCGTCCCCACCCTCGCCCGCACCGGCGGCTCGCTCACCGCGCCCGAGACCGAGATGCTCCCCGCCTACCTGGCCTGGCAGCGCTCCGCCTTCCTGTACAAGTGCCAGGGCCTGACCGGCGAACAGCTCGCGCTGCGCCCGCTGCCCGTGACCTCGCTCTCGCTGCTCGGTCTGATGCGCCACCTGGCCAAGGTCGAACGCACCTGGTTCCGGATCCGGTTCGCCGGTGAGGACGTCCCGCCGCTGCACTTCGTCGAGGGCCACAAGGACGCCGACTTCGACCTGCTGGACCCGGACCGGGCCGAGCAGGAGTACCACCGGTTGCTGGAGGAGCAGCGCCTCGCCGACCTCGCGGTGGCCGGCGCCTCGTTGGACGCCACCCTGGTCGCGTACGGCGAGACGCAGTCGCTGCGGCTGACGTTCCTGCACGTCACGACCGAGTACGCCCGGCACAACGGTCACGCGGACCTGCTGCGCGAGCACATCGACGGGGTCACGGGCGCCTGAGCGGAGCCGAAGTGCCGTGCGGGCCAAGGGGAATGGAGGGGCCCCGGGCGGACACACCGTCAGATGACCGGATAGCATACTGAGTATGGGACCTCTCGAACCGAATGTGCCCGAGCTGATCCTCGGCCTGATCGTCTTCTTCCTGCTGTTCGCCGTGCTCGGCAAGGTCGTGCTGCCGCGCATCGAACGGACTCTTGCCGAACGTCACGACAAGACCGACGGCGGCCTGGCCCGTGCCGAAGCCGCCCGGGACGAGGCGGAACGGATACGCGCGGAGTTCCAGGCCGAGCTGAGCGCCGCCCGGCACGAGGCCGCCGCCATCCGGCAGACCGCCGCCGAGGAGGGCGCGGCGCTGATCGCCGCCCTTCGCGCCGAAGGGCTCCAGCAGCGTGAGCAGCTGGTGGCCGAGGCGCACGTGCAGCTGGCCGCCGACACGGTGCTGGCCGAGGCCGAACTGCGCGAGGACGTCATCAAGGTGGCGACCGAGCTGGCCTCCCGGGTGGTCGGCGAACCGCTCGCCGACCTGCCCTCCACCCGCGCCATCACGGAGGAGTACCGCAACCGCACCACCGTCTGACGTACTGACTCACCGTCAGTCGGAAGACACCGACGGGCCGTCCGCCCCCAGAAGTCCTGGGAGCGGGCGGCCCGTTCGGCGTCACCGGACCGGCCGGGCTCAGCTGCACGGGCCGTCGTCGGCCCACACCCCCCACTGCCCGCTCGCCGACGGGTTCTCGTTCAGGGTCCACCACTTGGCGTGGTAGTTGTGGCCGTTGTAGCCGACCCTGTTGCCGGCCACGTACGTGACGGTCGCCTGCCAGGCCGGGCTGCACGGGGTGCCGGTGGAGGGGCTGGAGCTGCCGGTTGGCGTGGGCGAGCCGGTGGGCGGGGTCGCGCCGGCGAACCGCACCGTGTACTTGGTGAAGTCCCAGTCGTTCTGCACCACGCTGGAGCACGACCCGGACAGGCCCGGATCCACCGTGCCGGGGCACTGCCGGTCGCGGTTGACCGACCAGTAGGTGTAGCGGGCCATCCGGTGCGCGGTCGCGAAGTCCAGCACGGTCTGGAAGTCGGCCTGCCGGAAGTACTCGGCGGCGTCGGTGCGGCCGTTCATCATCGACACGCCCTCGTGGGCGTACGCGGTGGCCTCGTTCCAGCCGAAGGTGTTCTGCAGGATCTGATTGAACTTCACCAGCGCGTCCGTCTGCGCCGCGGCCCCGCTGAAGCCGCCGTCGAACGGCATGATCGAGTAGTTGTCGGGCGTGAACCCCTGCGACTTGGCTTCGAGGAGCATCTGGGTGCCGAACCAGCCGGTGCCCGCGTTGGTGCCCGCGGTGGTGACGGAGATGTAGATGCCCGGGTTGTTCTGCTGGAGGATCCGGGCCGCGCCGATCTCGTTGCGGATCGCGGCGCTGTTCTCGTACTCCGGCTCCTCCAGGTCGAAGTCGACCGCCTTGAGGCCGTACTTGGTGACCACCTTCTGGTAGGCGGCGGCGGTCGCCTCCGGGGTGCCGCAGGTCTGGCCGAGCTTGGTGCCGCCGTAGCCGCCGACCGAGACCGAGACGTCGCCGCCCTTGGCCCGGACGGTCTGGATCACCGCCGGCATGGTGGTGTCGGAGTCGATCGGTGAGGTGCCGCCCCAGGCGGGGCTGCAACTGCTGCCCTGGGCCAGGACGAAGGCCAGCTGGAAGGCCTTCTGGCCGGTGGCGTCCATCACGGCGGCGGCGTCCGGCGGGCTGTTGTCCTCCGGCATCAGGTACGGCGCGGAGGCGTACCAGTTCGAGCCGATCCCGCCGGCGGTGGCGGCGTTCGCGGACCCGGAGGCGCCGGCGGCGGCCACCCCGCCGGCCAGCAGGCCGAACACGGCCAGCGCGACCGCGAGGCCGCGGCGGGGGCGGCGGTGCGCCGGGGCGACGGCGGCAGGGGGGTGTGGGGGGAGTGCGCGTTCCATCGAGAACCTCTCCACGAGGCGGCGAGGACGGCGGGCCCGGGGGCGCGAGGTGGGGGTGCGCGGCCGGGTCAACGGTCGGGTACCAGGCCGAGGTTGACGTGACTGCCCTTGGTATAGACCTGCGCCGGAGGGTCGTCAATACTCCCCGCCCGCCGCCACCCTGGAGCCGTCAGCCGTCAGCCGTCAGCCGTCAGCCGTCAGCCGCCCGCCGTCACCCGCCCGCCGGGCCGTGCCAGGTCCGCTCCTCGGACGCCGACGCGTCGGCCGGCAGGAAGGACTCCAGGCCGCGCAGGAACACCTCGATCTTGAACGCGTACCGCTGGTCGCCGTCGCCCGTCATCATGGTGGTCGCCATGCTCTGCAGGGTCGGGAAACGGTCGGTCGGCAGCTCGTGCAGGTAGCCGCGCAACTGGTCGAAGTAGGCGCCGAGATCGGTGCCGCGCGCCATCCGCTCGGTGTACACCGAGGCCTCGTACGCGTCGGTGTCGATCAGCTGGCCCAGTCCGTCCAGCGCCCACGCCGCGATCTGCGGCGGCAGGCCGACCTGGAGCAGCAGGTCGAGCAGGAACTCGGTGATCCGCAGCTGGCTCTCGCCCACCGGGATGCTGCCCAGCGACACCAGCGACACGTCCCGATGGGCCGTCAGCACCCGCTGCGCCTCGAAGCAGATCTCGGTGATCTGCTCCTTCCAGCGCTCCGGCTCCGGCCGGAGCGGCAGCCGGATCTCCGACACCACCCGCTCCAGCATCAGGTCGAACAGCTCCTCCTTGTTGGAGACGTGCGCGTACAGCGAGGCCGGGCCGGTGCCGAGCTCCTGCGCCACCCGGCGCATCGTCACCCCGGACAGGCCCTCGGCGTCCAGGACCCGGATCGCCGTCTCGACGATCAGCGTGCGGCTGAGCGGCTGGCGGGGATCGGCCTTGCGTGGCTTGTGCCACGGGATCGCGGGCATCTGCGCGGGCATCGGGCCACCTGCTTTCGCTGAACGTTCAACCGCCGATCATCGTACTCCGGACGAACGGCGTTCGACCCGTGGACGAAGGGCCCTGTTCTCGGCGGGTCGCGGCCGGGTCGCAGGCGGGCCGCGGGCAGGCCGGTGCAGGTGGCGGGCCGTTGAGGCGGCCTCAGGGACGCGTCAGGGGCGGAGTGGGGGAGAAGTCGGGGATAAATCGTTTGACGGGAACGCCGCTCGACTCGTAGAACAGTGTTCGTTCGAAGAAACACCGTTCACTGCGCGGCCACCGTCCACCGCGCCCCGGCATTTCAGCAGGAGTGTGCAATGACCGACGCGGTCGGAGTCTCCCCTTCGGCACCGCCCCTCGCGGGCGCGGCCGAACCCTACCGTTGGCGCTGGGTCGCGCTGTTCGTCATCCTCGCCGCCGAGGTGATGGATCTGCTCGACTCGCTGGTGACGAACATCGCCGCGCCCGCGATCCGGCAGGACATCGGCGGCGGCGAGTCCACGATCCAGTGGCTCGGCGCGGCCTACACGCTGGCGATGGCGATCGGCCTGATCACCGGCGGCCGGCTCGGCGACATCTTCGGCCGCCGCCGGATGTTCATGATCGGCGCGGCCGGGTTCACGCTCGGCTCGCTCGCCTGCGGCGTGGCCCAGGAGCCCTGGCAGCTGGTCGCCGCCCGGGTCGCCCAGGGCCTGCTGGGCGCGGTGATGCTGCCGCAGGGCCTCGGCATCATGAAGGAGATCTTCTCGCCGAAGGAGCAGGGCGCGGCCTTCGGCCTGTTCGGCCCGGTGATGGGCCTGTCGACGGTCGGCGGCCCGATCCTGGCCGGCTGGCTGATCGACGCCGACTTCGCCGGCACCGGCTGGCGGATGATCTTCCTGATCAACATCCCGCTGGGTCTGTTCGCCTTCATCGGCGGCCGGGTCTTCCTCCCGGCCCGGGCGGAGGGCCGGACGGTCCGGCTCGACCTGGTCGGCGCGCTGCTCGCGGCGATCGGCGCGGCCGCGGTCATCTACCCGCTGGTGCAGGGCCGCGAGCACGACTGGCCGCTGTGGGCGTTCGCGCTGCTGGCGGTCGGCGTGGCGGTGTTCGGCGTGTTCGGCTGGTACGAGTCGCGGCGCAGGGCCGTCGGGGCGGACCCGCTGGTCGAGCCGAGCCTGTTCGCCAAGCGCGGGTTCAGCGGCGGCATGGTGCTCGGCCTGATCTTCTTCACCGCCATGACGGGCTTCTGGCTGACGTTCAGCCTCTACACCCAGCTGGGCCTGCACTTCAGCCCGTTGAAGTCCGGCCTGGCGGGGGTGCCCGCCTCGGTCGGCATGGTGATCGCGTTCGTCGCCTCCCAGGCCCTGCAGCGCTTCGGCCGCAAGGTGATGCACACGGGCCTGCTGGTGATGGTGGCCGGCGTGCTCGGCCTGATGTACACCCTGCACAGCCAGGGCGCGGGGGTCACCCCGTGGCAGATGGTGCCCACGCTGCTGGTCTCCGGTCTGGGCATGGGCCTGGTGATGGCCCCGTTCTTCGGCATGGTGCTGGCCTCGGTGGACACGCACGAGACCGGCTCGGCCTCGGGCACGCTGACGGCCATCCAGCAGCTCGGCGCCGCACTCGGCAGCGCCATCCTCGGCACGGTGTTCTTCGAGCGTCTGAAGACCGCCGACTTCGCCAGTGCCGAGCAGGTCACCCTGTGGGCCGAGGTGGGCATGCTGGTCGTGGTGTTCGCCGCCATCTTCCTGCTGCCCATGCACGCCCGCCCCGAGGGCGCCGAGGAGGGCGCGCCCGAGGAGGGCTCCGAGCAGGTGGCGGTGCCCGGCCCCCGCAAGGAAGGGGAGCACCAGCCGGTGTGACACGACGCCGTCGGCCGGCCGTCGGCCGCCCCGGGCAGCAGGTGCCCGGGGACGGACCGACCGGCCGGCCACCGGAATCGGCGCGGGCGCGGACGACAGCCGTCGAAGGGGCGGCCGTCGAGCCGTCAGCCGCGGGCCGTCACTCGTCAGCCCTTGTAGGCGGCGAAGAGCTTCGAGAACTGGTAGGGGGTCTGCGGAATGTTGGTGCACTTGGGCAGCGAGCCGGTGCAGGCGTTGGCGTCGCGGGTCATCTCCCAGAAGGCCAGCTCGCCGAGGTGGTTCTGCTGGGCGAAGGCGATCAGCTGCTGGGCGTCGGAGATACCGAACACCTCGGAGGCGGTGTCGTTCTGGCCGAGCATCGGGGTGACGCCGACCATGGCGTACGCCTGAGCGTCCGTCAGATTGGTCCACACGGAGCGGATCTGCGCCTGGGTGGACTGCGCGGCCTGGATCGCGTAGGCGCCCATCTTGCCGGCGGGGCTCGGGGCGGCCCAGTCGCCGAAGTCCATCGCCATGACGTTGACCAGGTCGACGTTCAGGCCGGCGTTCTTGGCGGACTGCAGGATGTAGACGCCGTCGGCGGTGAGGCCGCTGGGCAGCACCGGCAGGGTCAGGCTGACCTTCAGCTCGCGGCCCTTGGCGTGCTGCGCGGCCTGGACCTGGGCGAGGGCGGCGGAGCGGCGGTCGACGGAGGCGTGGTCGGTGACGGCGGTGCCCTCGATGTCGAAGTCGACCCGGTCCAGCGTGTAGACGTCCACCACCTTCTGGTACTGGGCGGCGAGCGCGGCCACGGTGGTGCAGGACTGCGCCAGTTCGGTGCCGTTGGCACCGCCGAAGGACGGGCGGACGTCGCCGCCGGCGGCCCGGACGGCGTCCATGTCGTCCTTGTTCCAGCCGGTGGTGGCGTCGTACGCGCCGAACCAGCTGGCGGTGCACTGCTGGCTGCCGTTGATGATGAAGGCCAGCGAGAACTCCTTGATCCCGCTGGCGGCGGAGAGCGCGGGCAGGCTGGGCGTCGGGTAGGCGCCGAGGTCCACGTAGGGGGCGGCGGTGCCGGGCGTGGTGCCGCTGCCGGCGGTGGCCGTCACGGCGGCGGAGGCGGCGGACTCGTTGCCCGCGGCGTCGAAGGCGCTGACGGTGAAGGTGTGGCTGCTGCCCTGGAGCAGGCCGCGGACGGTCGCGCTGGTGCCGGTGGCGGTGGCGACGACGGTGCTGCCCTCGCGCAGGCGGTAGCCGGCCACGCCGACGTTGTCGGTGGCGGCGTTCCAGCCGAGGGTGACGGTGCCGGGCCCGGTGCCGGTGGAGCGCAGGTTGCCGGGGACGGACGGCGCGGCGCCGTCGGCGGGCGCGCCGGCGCACGGCAGGTTGTTGATGGTGCAGTTGGCGGGCGCGCTCTGGGCGGCGCCGCTGGTGACGCCGAAGCCGACGGTGGGGGCGCTGGCCCCGGGCGCGAGCGGCGCGGCCCAGGCGGGCGAGGTCACCGTGTAGTGGGTGCCGGTGGGGGTGGCGGTGGAGGTGAGGGTGCCGTTCCACAGGCTGGAGACGGTCTCGCCGGTCGGCAGGTCGAAGGCGAGCGACCAGCTGTTGACCGTCGCGCCGGTGTGGTTGGTGACGGTGTAGCCGGCCTGGAAGCCGTTCGACCAGCTCTGGGTCACGGCGTAGTCGGCGACCAGTCCGGAGACTCCGGCGGCGTTGGCCGTGCCTGCCGAGGTGGCGGCCAGCGGCGCGACGAGCAGGGCCGCAGTGGCGGCGAGAGACAGGGTGACACGCCTCATGGGCGGGTTCTCCTCGACGGTGTGGGGGAGGTGGGACGGTGCGCAGATGCTGGGGGCGCACCCAAGATGGTCCAGACCAATTCGGGCCGTCAAGGCGGAGTCCTGCGGTTTTGCCGAGAGTTGACGGTTCATCGGGGCCCGAGCGGGAGCGCAGGCGCAAGCCCGGGCGGATCGTGTCGGCGTGCGCCGCCGACGGAGGGCGCGGCCCCCGAGCTGTGGGGGATGGGGCCGCGCCGCCCGCCTGACCCGCGGTCAGGCGTTCATGGGCCGTCAGGCGGTGACGGAGGCGCTGCGCATCCGGCGGGCCAGCAGGACGCCGGACGCGGTGGCGGCCAGCAGGCCGGCGCCGGCCACGCCGAGCAGCAGGTTGTCGCTGTCGGAGGTGCGCACCGAGGCGGCGGCGCCGGTCGCGGTGCCGGCGGCGGCCTCCTGCGCGGTCAGGGCGTCGCCGCCGTGGCCGAGGTGCGAGACGGAGGAGTTCGCGGCGCCCGAGGCGATCTGCGCCTCGGTGGGCGCGGACGGGTCCTGCGCGGCGAACGCGCCGGCCGCGGCCGCGGTGCCCGAGCCGAAGTCGACGTCCGAGCAGCCGAAGAACGCCTCCGGGCTGTCGGTGCGCTGCCACACCATGTAGACGATCTGGCGGCCGGTGCGGTTGGGCAGGTTGACGTTGACGTTGTAGTAGCCGTTGTCCGAGGTACGCGGGCTCGCGAAGGTGGCGATCGGGTTGGCCAGGTCCAGGTTGGACCACTTCAGCGGCTGGGTGGGGTTGTAGCTGCTGTTGGTGATGTACAGCTTCATGACGCCCTGGTGGGGCGCGGTGACGCGGAAGTTGAAGGTCTTCGCGCCGGCCGTCACCGAGGTGGCGGGCCAGTCGGTGCGGGCCCAGTCCAGCGCGCGGTACTTGTCGCGGTTGGCGGAGCACAGGTGGCCGTCGGGGATGATCTGCTGCGCCTGCCCGTTGGCGCTGGCGATGTTGACCTCGTTCCAGTCGTACAGCGGCTGGGTGCCGCTGTCCGCGACGAGGTCCTTGCAGACCTGAGACTTGGGGGTCTCGGGGCCCTCCGCGTAGCAGGCGGCGACGCGGCTGGCGGGGCCGAACATGGCGCCGTGGGCTCCGGCGGTGCCGGCGGCGAAGGTGGTGGCGACCAGGGCGCCCGCGCCCACCGCGGACGCGGTGAGCAGACGACGGGACCAGGACATGGTTCTCCTCGGAAAGGTGCCGGGTCGATGGTGGGGGAAAAGAGGCGGACGCATGCCCGCCCGACGCCCAGGGAGCGACCCGTGGGCGGCGCGGTGTGGACCCGGCACACCGCGATCGGACCGAAGGCTACGATTGGCCTATACCAATTGACAAGTGTCTGCCACATTCGACCGCGGCCCCGATGGCGGCATTCGGCCACCCGCAACGCCCGTGGCGAGCGCCTGACCTGGCACCGCGTCAGAACCCGCCGACCGCCCGCTCCACGAACAGCACCAGCGGAATCGGCCTCCCACCAGCCCCGCGACCTACCACCGCCGTACCCGCCCGGCTACGCCCACCCGTCCGCGACGGCCGCACGAAGGCCCCATGACGGCCGGACGAATGCCGCGCGACGGTTCGCGACCACGCCGACGGATAAGGAGGTCATAAGCCGCCGCTAACCCGGGGCCAAGCCGCCCGACACCCCATCAGCCCCCCGGCGCCGTCAGCGAGCTGAGCAGGCGCGCCGTGTCGAGGCCGGTCTCCAGGTAGGCGACGAAGAGCTCGTTGTTCAACGCCCAGGGCGAGCGCCGGGCCCGCACCAGGCGGATCGCCTCGGCGGCGTCCGCACCCAGCTCGACCAGCGCCTGCGCCACCACCAGCCCCGACCGGTTGTAGCCCGAGTGACAGCGCACCAGCACCCGGCGCCCCGCCGCGACCGCCGCCGCCGTGCACCGGGCCGCGCCCTGCACCGCCGCCAACTGCTCGGCGTCCAACGGCCCGTCCGGCACCTTGGCGACGAAGTGCTCGACGCCCGGCGCGGGCCCGTGCCCGGGCGTGGTGAACAGGCTGACCACCAGGTCGAATTCGGCGCCGACGCAGACGAACTGGAGCTCCCCGAGCGGGTCGTGCCAGTAGTGGCCGCCCATCCACAGGCCGGGGGCGACCTCGTTCCACGGCTCCTCGGGCGGCCCCGGCAGCCCGGGACCGTCCTTCCGGCGGGTTCTCACCGCACCACCTCCCCGCCGCACAACGTGACGGCCCGCGTGCCGGTTCCCGTGCCGGGCAAGGGACTTCGAGCCGCGGGCGGGCGGGGGTTCGCCGGGCGTTCATGAAGGGAACAGGTGGCAGTGGGGCGTCGTTGGGGCGGGCTCGGGAGGTTGGTCGGCGCCATGTCCACACCGAACCCGAGGGACGGAAGACCGTGATCGAACCGCGTGCCCCGAGGTGGCGTCGCCGCCTCTCGATGCTGCTGGCCGCCGTGGCCCTGCCGGCCGTCGGCGTCGGAGTGCTGACCGCCCCGCCCGCCGTCGCCGCGCCGGCCGACGACATCCGGATCAACGAGGTGGTGACGACCGGATCGGTGAACGACTCGATCGAGCTGTACAACAAGGGCACCGCGACGATCGACCTGTCCGGCTGGATTCTCAAGGACGACAACGACAGCAACACGTACAAGATCGCCTCCGGCACCAGCCTGGCCCCGGGCGGCTTCAAGGCCTTCGACGTGCACGGCAGCTTCGGCCTCGGCTCCGCCGACAGCGCCCGGCTGTACCTGGCCGACGGCACCACCAAGGTCGACTCGTTCAGCTGGACCTCGCACTCCGACCCGTCCTGGTCGCGCTGCCCGGACGGCACCGGCAGCTGGACCCAGGCCGCCGCCCTGACCCTCGGCGCCGCCAACAACTGCGGCTCCGGCAACGGCGGTTCGACCACCCCGGTGGCCTGGCCCGGCGGCTCGACGGTCGCCAACGCCGACGCCTCCAACGTGTTCGGCACCGACCTGTCCGGCCTCTACCAGGAGGGCGGCGTGCTGTGGGGCGCGCAGAACTCCGGCAAGCTGTGGCGGCTGCTCCCGAACGGCTCCGGCGGCTGGACGCCCGACACCGCCAACGGCTGGGGCTCCGGCAAGGCCCTGCGCTTCCCCGGCGGCACCGGCACCCCCGACGACGAGGGCGTCACCCTGACCGGCGCGGGCGCGGCCGGCGGCGTGTACGTCTCCAGCGAGCGCAACGCCGACTCCTCGTCCACCAGCCGGCTGTCCGTGCTGCGCTACGACGTGTCCGGCACCGGCGGCACGCTGACCGCCACCCGGGAGTGGAACCTCACCGCCGACCTGCCGTCGACCGGCTCCAACGCGGGCCTGGAAGGCATCACCTGGGTGCCCGACAGCTACCTGACCGGCGCCGGTTTCAAGGACGCCGCCACCGGCGCCGCCTACGACCCGAGCCGCTACGCCGCGCACACCGGCGGGGTGTTCTTCGTCGGCGTCGAGGGCACCGGCACCGTCTACGGCTACGTGCTGCTGGAGGCCGGCGGGTTCACCAAGGTCGCCACCGTCAGCACCGGCCTGGCCGGCGTGATGGAGCTCCAGTGGGAGCCGCAGGCCAACCGGCTGTGGGCGGTCTGCGACGACACCTGCTCCGGCCAGCACCGGACCTTCCGGGTGAACACGGCCGGCGCGTTCGCCGTCACCGCCGTCTTCAACCGCCCGTCCGGCATGCCGAACATCAACAACGAGGGTTTCACGCTCGCCGTCACCGCCGAGTGCGTGAACGGCAGCAAGCCGGTCTACTGGTCCGACGACAGCAACACCGGCGGCCACGCGCTGCGCAAGGGCAGCATCACCTGCTGACGATCACCCGGGCCCCGGCCGCGCGAAGGCGGCCGGGGCCCCGTCGCGTCAGAGATCGGCGGGCGGCGGGGTCTCGGCCGGTGGGCCGAACTCGGCCAGGTGGACGGTGGAGCGGAGCCGGTAGCCGTCGGACTCGCAGGTGAGGGTGAGCTCGGAGAGCCGGCCGTCCGCGTCGATCAGCAGGTCGGCCGCGCAGTCCGGCACCCGGTGCTGCGCCAGCTGCTCGCGGGTGGGGGTGTCGAACGCGTCGGCGACCTCGGCGAGCGGGAGCCGGCCGACCAGGTGGAAGCCGGTGCCGCCGCGCAGCGTCCGGATCCTGGCCCGGCCCCGGAAGGACGCCGGGTCGCGCTCCAGCAGCGCCCGCACCATCGCGCGGTGGTCGGGGAGCAGCGGCCCCGACGGGCGCGCCGAGCGCACCCAGGCCCGGTCGGCGGCGCGGGTGTAGGCGGCGTCGCGGGTCACCGTCAGATAGGCCTGCTGCTGCGGCTGCTGGTCGGTCGAGGTGAGGCTGAGCGCGCCCGTCTGGACGTCCGACACGTTGACCACGCCCTGCCGCCGCACGGTGCCGGTGCCGTCCGCGGCCTCGGTGGCGAGGACGGCGGAGAACGGTCGCGGAGCCGCTTCGACGGCCGCCCGGAGCTGGGCCAACTCCTGGGCGGGATCGGCCGGTGCCGGCACGGTCGAGGACGTCGGCGCGGGCGGCGGGGGAGGCACGGGCACCGGCCGCGGTGGCGGGAGGGCGCCCGAACAGCCCGTCAGCGCGGCCGCCAGCACCAGCGCGGCCGCTCCACCCCTGCGCGTCAGTCCGGACCCGACTCCCACCCGCAACCCCCCAATTGATCGGCGGGCGCAACGTTGGCGCAGGCCAGGGTGGGAGCGCAAGCGATTTCGGGCGCTCAGTCGGTGAATCCGGCGTGCACGTGGTCGCGGTGGGTCCGGTCGCTGAAGAACTGGTTCGCGGTGCGCCCGCCGGACAGCTGGCGCGGGCCGCCCACGTTGTACGAGCCGGCGGCCGCGGCGGCGCGCATGAAGGAGTCGACCAGGTCGGTCGGGGTGGCCGGGTCGACCACCGCCCGGCCGTCGATCTGCCAGGTGTCGAAGGCCCGGCCCCGCGGGTGGTCGCTCGGCCGGTCGGTGCCGAACACCAGCAGCGGATGGCCGGAACGCACCACGCTGGGCTGGAAGCTGTACGGCCCGGCCAGCGCCAGCATCGCGTTCAGCACCGAGTCGTGGACCTGCCCGCTGCGGATGTCCGCCGCGGCCGCCGGCGGCAGGGTGATCCGGGGCTGGGCGAGCACCCGGGTGGCCGGGTCGGGCAGGGCGGCCGCGACCGGGCCCGGATCGGCGGGGTGCAGGGCGGTGACGGTCCAGCGCGGCTCGGCCCGGGACAGCCGCACGTCCACCGTGGTGCCCGCCGAGTGCGCGCTGCCGTCGGCCGCCGCCAGCCACTGCCGGCACACCACCAGCACGCTCGCCGAGTCGTCCGTCAGCCCGCCGTACTGCGCGTACACCACCTCCACCGCGGCCTGCGGCACGTCCGCGAGCAGCGCCCCGCCCTGTTCGGCGAGCCCCGCCGGCAACCCGAGCGCCGCCACCCGCTGCCCGGCTGCCGCCAGCCCCTGCCCGCCCGGCGGCCACGTCCCGACCGCCTCCACTACCTGCACCGCCCGCAGCTTGACGTCCGGCTCCACCTCGCCCGGCCCCGGCGCCCAGGCGGCGGGCGCGGGAAACGCGGAGCCACCGGGCGAGGGCGACGGCGAGCCGAAGGACCGGGCAACGGGGTGGGACGCGGAACAGGCGGTCAGCGCCGCGCAACCGAGCCCGGCCAGCAGCGCGGCCCGGCGGGAGAGATCGGGTGTGCTCATCCGCCCACTATCGGCGCAGACCCGCGGCGAAGGGCGGTTGACGTGCCGTTGAACGGGCGAACGGTTGGGCAGCAGCGCGACGCAGGGTCGGGCGAACGGTGCTCAGACGGCGTCCTCGCCCGGCGTCAGGTCGTACTCGTCGACGTCGAGCTCCGCGCCGACCGCGGTGAGGAAGTCCAGAACCTCGCGGTCCAGATGCCAGCCGAGGAGGTTGGGAGCGTCCGGGCGGGCGGGTGCTGCGGCGCGGTCGGAGTCGTTGAAGTAGCGAACGACCTGAAGGACTGCCCCGCCGCCGTCGGCTGCCAGCTGCCCCGCCAGCCCGGCCAGACCGGCGGCATGGGGGCGGAGCCTGTCGAGGATGCGGGCGATCTGCTCGTCGACGCACAGTCCGGGATCCCGGCAGACGGCCTTCCAGGAGTGGTGGACGGGGATCGCCCTGGGCTCGGCGAGGCGGCTGCCGCGAACGGACACCTCGTCAGGGGCGATGCCCAGCCGGGAGGTCATCTCGTCGGCGGAGACGTGCGGGCTGAACAGGGCGAAGTAGGCGTACTGGTGAACGGGCATCCGGTGAGGTTATCCGTGCGGCGATGGGCCGTTGATCGAGACGGCGTCGCGGCGGTGCGGTCGGAGAAATCCGGTGGAAGGGCTTCCCTGCATACCCCCGGGGGGTATATGTTTCAGGTGTCGCCAGGGAGCAGGAGCCCCCGGGCGAAGCAACCACTCAAGGAGATGCCATGAACAGCCACGCCACGCACGACCACCACGCCGCCCACGCCGCCCACGGCGGCGGCCAGGCCGGGGGCCTCGCGGTCTCGGAGGGCGGGTACACGCTGGAGCTCGGGGCGACGATCCTCGGGGCGGGCCGGCAGACGGTCACGTTCCGGGTGATCGGGCAGGACGGGCGGCCGGTGACCGAGTACGTGCCCGAGCACGAGAAGGAGCTGCACTTCATCGCGGTGCGGCGGGACACCTCGGGCTTCCAGCACGTGCACCCGGTACGGGACGAAGAGGGCGTCTGGAGCACCGAGTTGACGCTGACGCCGGGCGACTGGCGGTTCTTCACCGACATCCACCCGGTCGGCCGCGAGGGCACCCTGACGCTGGGCGCCGACGCCGCGGTGGCCGGCGCGTACGACCCGCGCCCGCTGCCGGAGGCCACCGGGGTCGCCCGGATCGGTGACTACGCGGTCACGCTGACGGGCGAGCTGCTGGCCGGCGAGGCGAGCGAGCTGACCCTCACCGTCAGCCGCGGCGGGCAGCCGGTCACCGACCTCCAGCCGTACCTGGCCGCCTATGGACACCTGGTGGCGCTGCGCGTCGGCGACCTCGGCTACCTCCACGTGCACCCGGAGGGCGCCCCCGGCGACGGCGTCACCGCGCCCGGCCCCGAGATCTCGTTCATGGCCGTCGCGCCGTCGGCCGGCACCTACCGCCTGTACCTGGACTTCCAGCACGAGGGCACCGTCCGGACCGCCGAGTTCACCGTGCACACGGCCGCCGCGAAGCACGAGGAGCACGGCAGCCACGAGGGCCACCAGGGCCACCAGGGCCACGAGGGCCACGCCGCGCAGCACGGCCACCACGCGCACCACGGCCACCACTGACGACGCGGGCCGGCACCCGCTCAAGGAAGGAGCGAAGACAATGCCCCGCCTCCCCGCCCTCACCCCGGACACGGCCGTCGGCGCCTCGCGCGACCTCCTCGCCGACCTGGTCGCCCGGCACGGCAGCATCGGCGACATGGTCTCCACCATGGCCAACTCGCCCGCCGTGCTGGGTGGTTACCTCCAACTCAGCCGGGCCATGGGCCGCGCCAAGCTGGACCGCAGGATCAGTGAGCGGATCTCCGTGGCGGTACAGACGCAGCAGGGCTGCGGTCTCTGTCTGGACGCCCACGTCGGCGCCGCCCGCGCGCTCGGAGTGGACGAGGACGAGATCGAGCTGGCCCGAAAGGGCAGCTCGGCCGATCCCGCGATCGCGGCGATCATCGCCCTCGCCCTCCAGGTCCACCGCGAACCGGCGTCGATCACCGACGCCCAGGTCGCCGCACTGCGCGCGCACGGCTACAGCGACCGCGCGATCGCCGATGTCGTCGGCGTCGTCGCGCTGAACGTCCTCACCGGTGCCTTCAACCTCCTCGCCGGCCTCCGGCCGGAAGGCGAGGGTGACACCGGTGCGTAGCGAAGACACCCCTGCCTGTATGCGCGGGGCACGGCCGCCACCCCGGGGGCCGTGCCCGGCCGCATGGACCCGGAAGGAACCCGTCATGCGACTGTTCGCCATCCGTGACTACCGCCACCTGTTCGCCGCCCAGGTCATCGCCCTCTTCGGCACCGGCCTGACCACGGTGGCCCTCGGCCTCCTCGCCTACGACCTCGCGGGCCCCCGGGCCGGCACGGTCCTGGGCACCGCACTGACCATCAAGATGGTCATGTACGTGGTCATCGCGCCGCTGGCCGCCGCGTACATCGACCGGCTCCCCAGACGGGCCCTGCTGGTCGCCCTCGACGTGGTCCGCGGCGCGGTCGTGCTGCTGCTGCCGCTGGTCGGCGAGGTCTGGCACGTCTACGTCCTGATCGGGCTGCTCCAGGCCGGCTCCGCGGCGTTCACCCCGACGTTCCAGGCCGTCATCCCCGACATCGTCACCGACGACGCCGCCTACACCCGCGCGCTGTCCGCCTCCCAGGTCGCCTCCACCATGGAGAGTCTGCTCAGCCCGGTGCTGGCGGGCGTGGCGCTGACGTTCATGAGCTTCGACCGGCTGTTCCTCGGCACCTCCGCCGGGTTCCTGCTCTCCGCCCTGCTCGTCCTGTCGACCCGCGTCCCGAACGCCCGCCCCAGCACCCACGCGAAGGCCTGGGACAAGGCGGCGGCCGGCATCCGGACCTTCCTCACCACGCCGCGGCTGCGCGGCATCATGGCGCTGAACCTGACCGTCGCCGCCGCCGGCTCGATCGTCGTGGTGAACACCGTCAACTACGTGCGGGACGGGCTCGGTGGCTCGCAGTCGGACGTCGCCTGGATGCTCGCCGCCTCCGGCACCGGCACGCTGCTGGCCGCCCTGGCACTGCCCCGGATCCTCGACCGGGTCGCCGCGAGGGCGGTGATGGTCACCGGCGCCGCCGTGCTGGTGGCCGCGACCACCGCCGCCGCGACCCTCGTCGCGGCCGGACTCGCCGGCTGGGCCGGGACGGCGGTCATCTGGACCGCGACCGGGGTCGGCATGGCGCTGATCATCACCCCGACCGGCAAGGTCCTGCGGGCCTCCGTGGAACGCCGGGCGATCCCCGAGGTGTTCGCGGCGCAGTTCTCGCTGTCGCACCTGGCCTGGCTGGTCACCTACCCGATCGCCGGCTGGCTCGGCACGAGCGCCGGGTTCTCGCTCACCTGGAGCGTCCTGGCGGCCCTCGCCGCCACGGGAGCCGCCGGCGCCCTCGTCCTGTGGCCGCGCCGCGACGGACAGGCGGACGTGGTGGCACTCACCGGGAGCGCCGCCGGCCAGAACCCGTCCACCCTGGTCAAGGCCGCCTGACGCCGGCCGCACCCGCACCTGGCACCCATCGGGCCCGGACCGCACGCGCGGTCCGGGCTCCGCGCCGTGGCCGGCCGCGGGCCGTTCAGACCAGGACGGCCGCGACGATGCCGAGCACGGGCACCGCCGCGAAGAACACGAGGGTCGCCACCACCGTGGAGCGGCGCCGGAAGAAGTCGTCGTGCCGGGGCGCGTAGCGGTGGGTGAGCACCCGGCTGCCGGTGTACGCGCCGGCGCCGAAGGAGAGCAGACCGAAGGCGAGTTGGCCCACGCCGCCGGCGCCCCAGTCGGAGAGGTCGCCCCGGCAGTCGCCGCCCGGGGTGCAGCGGACCTCCACCACCTCGCCGCCGCGCAGCGGGCGCGGGGCGTCGAAGTGCCAGCGCCCGGCGGTGACGCCGGACGGCCCGTCGGCGCCCCGGCCGTAGCAGGTGATCGTTGGGCGGCCGTGCGAAGGGGGAGGCGGATCGACGCTCTCGCAGGAGCTGACGGTCATCCGCAGCGGCGGCAGCGCCGAGGCGTCGGCCATGGCCCGGAGCTGGCCCGCCCCCAGGACGAGCATCACGATGCCCGTGACCAGCCCGAGCAGGCCGATCGCGATGCCGCGGCCCGGACGATCGGGCTCGAACGGGTCCAGGCCCTGCCACCGCCGCGGCTGCTTCTTCCGCTGCCCGCGCCCTGCGACAGCCCGGCGAGGCCGCCCCTTCGGTTTCCGGCTGGGCACGACGAACCCCCGTTCCCCCGGTCGCACGGGACCGTGCGGCCTCAACGTACCCCCGCCGCCGGGCAGTTGAGAGCGGGTTCGTCAGACGAACATGAACAGCAGGGACGCGGCGACGGCGAGCAGCGCAGTGCCGACGCCGGTCCAGGCGAGTCGGCGGCGGACCCGGCGGGTGCGCAGGAGCGCGGCCCGGTGCGGGGCGAACCGGTCGGCGGCCTGTGTGGCGGCGGCGGTCAGGCCGGCGCCCGCCATCAGCAGGCCGCCGGCGGTGACGGCGAGGGCCAGCACGTGGTTGCCCAGGGTGAGGACGTCGCAGACGGCGTCGCGGGCGCAGCGGACCGCCACCACCGTGCCGGTCGGGTACCGCTCCGGCGCCGAGCGCAACCGCCAGCGCGAGCCGACGACGTCGGTGCCGCCCGGGTCACCCGTGCCCTGGCAGGTGGTCTCCGAGGACTTGCCATGGCGGAGCGTGGTGCAGGACTCGACGGTCATCCGCAGCTGCGGCCGGTGGTGCTGGTCGGCGAGGTCCCGCGTCGACGTCACGCCGCCGACCAGCAGCAGGGCACCGAGCGCCACCCCGAGCAGCGGCAGCAGCGGGCCCGACGCCCGCTTCGACGGCGCGGCGGGCCGGGGTGCCCCGGGTCGCGGGGTGGGCCCGTACTTCGTCCGGTCGGGCTTGCTGCGGCGCTTCTCGACGGCCATGACGGGCCCTCACCTCTTCCCCCGTGCGGCGCCCCGCGCGGGCGCGCGGCCACAACCTACGCCCGGGAGCGAGGCGCTGGATAGGATCGCGGAATGACCGAGTTCCGCATCGTGGAAGCAGTGGGGCTGTCGCCCGGGGAGACCTGGCGGCGGGTCACCGACTGGCCCCGGCACGGCGAGGCGGTGCCGTGCACCGTCGTCACCGGCGACGCGCTGACGGTGGCGGCGCGCACCGGGATCGGGCGGTTCGGGTTCGTCGACGTGATGGACGTCGAGCGCTGGGAGCCGCCGCACGGCGGCGACGGCGTCGGGCGGTGCCGGCTGGTCAAGCGCGGGCCGGTGGTGACGGGCTGGGCCGAGATCGAGGTGCGGCCGTACCGGGGCGGCAGCGCCGTCCGGTGGCGGGAGGAGCTGCGGATCGCGGCGCTGCCCGGGCTGTTCGACCGGCCGACGGCGTGGTGCGGCCGGGTGGTGTTCCGGCGGGCGCTGCGCGCGCTGCTGCGCCGATGAGAGCGGGCCCGGACCCCGGGCGGCTGCCTGCGGTCCGGGCCCCTCGTGGCGGTGGCGTCAGATCAGGCCCTGGGCCAGCATCGCGTCGGCGACCAGCTCGAAGCCGGCGATGTTCGCGCCGACCACGTAGTTGCCGGGGCTGCCGTACTTCTCCGCCGTGGTGAAGCAGGAGTCGTGGATGTGCTTCATGATCTCGCCGAGGCGGTTCTCGGTGTGCTCGAAGGTCCACGAGTCGCGGGAGGCGTTCTGCTGCATCTCCAGCGCGGAGGTGGCGACACCGCCCGCGTTGGCGGCCTTGCCGGGCGCGAAGGCCACGCCGGCCTCCTGGAACACCCGCACCGCCTCCGGGGTGGTGGGCATGTTGGCGCCCTCGGCGACGGCCTTCACCCCGCCGCGGACCAGCGCCAGCGCGTCCGACTCGTGCAGCTCGTTCTGGGTGGCGCAGGGCAGCGCCACGTCGCAGGCGACGTTCCAGACGCCGGTGCCCGCCACGTACTTGACGTGCGAGCCGCGCGCCTCGGCGTAGTCGGAGACGCGGCCGCGACGGGTCTCCTTGATCTCCTTGAGCAGGGCCAGGTCGATGCCCTTCTCGTCGACCACGTAGCCGGTCGAGTCGGAGCAGGTGAGCACCGTCGCGCCCAGCTGCTGGGCCTTCTCGATCGCGTAGATCGCCACGTTGCCGGAGCCGGAGACCGCCACGCGCTGCCCGTCCAGGCTCTCGCCCCGGGTGCGCAGCATCTCCTCGGTGAACATCACGCAGCCGTAGCCGGTGGCCTCGGTGCGGGCCTGCGCGCCGCCCCAGCCCAGGCCCTTGCCGGTCAGGACGCCGGACTCGTAGCGGTTGGTGATGCGCTTGTACTGGCCGAACAGGTAGCCGATCTCGCGGCCGCCGACGCCGATGTCACCGGCCGGGACGTCGGTGTACTCGCCGAGGTGGCGGTGCAGTTCGGTCATGAAGGACTGGCAGAAGCGCATGATCTCGGCGTCCGAGCGGCCCTTGGGGTCGAAGTCGGAGCCGCCCTTGCCGCCGCCGATCGGCATGCCGGTCAGGGCGTTCTTGAAGATCTGCTCGAAGCCGAGGAACTTGACGATTCCGAGGTTGACGGAGGGGTGGAAGCGCAGTCCGCCCTTGTACGGGCCAAGCGCGCTGGAGAACTCCACCCGGAAGCCCCGGTTGACGTGGATGTCGCCGTTGTCGGCGGACCACGGCACGCGGAAGATCAGCTGCCGCTCGGGCTCGCAGACCCGCTCGATGATCCGGGCGTCGACGAGCTCCGGACGCTGCAGCAGGACCGGGCCGAGCGTTTCGAGGACCTCGCGGACCGCCTGGTGGAACTCGTTCTCGCCCTGGTTGCGCCGCAGTACCTCCTGGTAGAGCGGCTCGATCAGGCGGGCGCCGGCGTCGGTGGACGCGGCAGAGCTGGGGGTGGCCGGCATCAAGGCACAACCTTCCGTGAATCGGATGGTGCACGAGGGCGCCCCGTCCCGGGGATCGCCCTTGGTCCTCCTCGCCGTTGAGGATCGCCGCCGGCACGCCTGACACGCGCCGTGCGACGGGATGGGACCGGTGGTCCACACCATTGTCCCAGTGCTGACCTGGATTCATCGACAGCGTGTCCAGCATGTGAACACCCGATCAGGTGATTTCGGCCGCAGAGTGCCCGACCGCGCCCGACCTCAAAGGGTTGTGCAGATCCAGTGCAGATCCGGTGCTCATTTCGGTAGGGCGGTGCCGCCCCGGCCCGCCAAGTCCCCGCCCCTTCCGTCGTGTTCGGGGCGGGGTGCCTGGCGGGGGCGCCGGCGTCAGGCGCGGGGCTGGATCCACCAGGCCGTGGTGGCCGGGGGGAGGGTGCCGGGCGGGCAGGGGGCGGAGGAGAGCAGGGGCGTGCCGGTGACGGGGGCGGGGGCGGGGGTGGTGCCGAAGTTGGTGGCGACCAGGAGGCCGTCGCCGCGGGTGAAGGCGAGGACGTTGGGCGGCGTCTCCAGCCAGCGCAGGGTGCCCTCGCCGAGCTGCGGGAGCAGGCGGCGCAGGTGCAGCGCCTCGCGGTAGAGGTGGTAGGCGGAGGTGTGGTCGGTCAGGGCGCGCTCGGCGGTGTGGGCGGCGAAGGACGGCGGCTGCGGGAGCCAACTGGCGGCGGAGCCCTCGGGGCTGAAGCCGAACGGGGCCTCGGCGCCGGACCAGGGCAGCGGGACGCGGCAGCCGTCGCGGATGCCCTTGCGGCTGCCGGTGCGGTGGAAGATCGGGTCGGTGATGACGTCGTCCGGCAGGTCGTCGACCTCCGGCAGGCCGAGCTCCTCGCCCTGGTACAGGTAGGCCGCGCCGGGCAGGGCCAGCATCAACAGGGCCGCGGCGCGGGCCCGTTCGGGGCTGCCGAAGCGGGTGGTGGTGCGGACCTGGTCGTGGTTGTTGAGGACCCAGGTGACGGTGGAGCCGGTGGCGGTGATGTCGCGCACCGCCGCGTCGATGACCTGGTGGAAGTGCTCGCTGTCCCAGGGCGCGTGCAGCAGGTGGAAGAAGAACGCCTGGTGCAGTTCGTCCGCCCGCACGTACTTGGCCTGCTCGGCGGGCGTCGGCACGGAGGCCTCGCCGACCAGCAGCCGCTGCCGGCCGTCGAGTTGGGTGTACTCCTCGCAGATCGCCCGCCAGGCCCGCCAGATGCCGTGCACCTCGGGCTGGTTCCAGGCCAGCGGGTTGACCGAGTCGCGGGTGCGCTCGTCGGCCTCCGGGTCGGGGGAGTCGGGGAGTTCGGGGTGCTTGAAGAGGCCGGCGGCGACGTCGATGCGGAAGCCGTCCACGCCCCGGTCCAGCCAGAAGCGCAGCACCTTCTCGAACTCGGCGGGCACCTCGGGGTTGCGCCAGTTCAGGTCGGGCTGCTCGGGGGTGAACATGTGCAGGTACCACTGGCCGGCGGTGCCGTCCGGCTCGGTGACGCGGCTCCAGGCGGGTCCGCCGAACATCGCCCGCCAGTTGTTGGGCGGCAGTTCGCCGTCGGTGCCGCGGCCGTCCGCGAAGTGGAAGCGGTCCCGCTCGGGGCTGCCGGGGGCGGCCAGCAACGCGTCCTGGAACCACGGGTGTTCGGTGGAGCAGTGGTTGGGGACGGTGTCCAGCACCAGCCGCAGGCCGAGCTTGCGGCAGTCCTCCACCAGCAGGTCGAAGTCCTCCAGGGTGCCGAACATCGGGTCGACGCCCTTGTAGTCCGCCACGTCGTAGCCGTGGTCGTGCTGCGGGGACGGGTAGAACGGGTTCAGCCAGACGCCGTCCACGCCGAGGCGCTTGAGGTACGGCAGGCGGTCGCGCACGCCCGGCAGGTCGCCGATGCCGTCGCCGTTGGAGTCCTGGAAGCTGCGCACGTAGACCTGGTAGATCACCGCGTCGCGCCACCACAGGCCGTCCTCGGCGAGCGGCGCCGCCTGCTCGGCCGGGAGCTCGCGCTCCGCGGGGGAGGCGGCGGACGGGCCGGGGACCTGGGCGGGGCGCGGCGGATCGCCGGGGACGACGGACGTGATCATGCGTCACCTTCACGGGAGCGCGCGAGGGAGGTCGCGCTGGCAGGTGTGGGAACCGGCTGATGGGCCGTCAGTTCCGCTGGAATACCTGCATGTTAGGTATAGGCCAAAGTGTGTGTCCAGGAGACTGCCGGGACGGATGTCACTTCCTGCGCCACAGGGTGCCATCACCTGGACCGATCCGGAACCGGTTCCGGACGAATAACCGGGCGCGCATCGGGGTAGGGCAGCGCCCAGGAGCGCCGCCCCGGCGCACGGCCGACCAGGGCCCGACCGCCCGGCGCACCCCCCGAAGTTCAAGGAGGCACCCGCGTGCGGCTCCCCCTGCTCGCCCTGCTCGCCATGGGCCCCGCGCACGGCTACCAGCTCCGCCGCGCCCTGGAGAACACCTTCGGCCCGGCCTACCCGCGCACCAACGACGGGCAGGTGTACATCACGCTGGGCCGGCTGGAGAAGTCCGGCCTGATCGAGGGCCAGGACGTCGCCCAGGACGGCCGGCCCGCCAAGCGGGTGTTCGCGCTCACCGAGGCCGGACGGCGCGAGCTGGCCGACTGGTTCGCCCGCCCGTCCGAGGGCGCCAAGGTCCGCGAGGAGTTCTTCCTCAAGCTCGTGCTCGCCCCGCAGACCCGGCTCGCCGACCGGCGCACGCTCATCGACGTGCAGCGCTCGCACTGCCTGGCCGCCCTGCGTGGGCTGAACGCCAGCGCCGACCAGTCCCGCGAACACGGCGCCTCGCGGCTGCTGATCGAGGGCGCGGTGCTGCAACTCAAGGCCGAACTGGACTGGTTGGAGCGCTGCCAGCAGGAGTTCACCTAGGACTTGTCCGGTCGATCATGTGACTGTCACCTGCCTTGCTCGTTGGTTCGGGTATGGGGCGGGGAGATCTCACGGATGCCGAGTGGGAACG